>JAJPXI010000021.1 GCA_021205585.1 Oscillospiraceae bacterium | reverse complement strand
GGTGTACCCGTGGAGCTGGATGGGGTCGGTGTTCCGGAGCAGCTCCATGGCCGTTTCATTGACCTGGGGCGGGGAGGGAACGCTGGGGTTGCCGATGGAGAAGTCAAAGACGTGCTCCGGCCCCACCTCGGCGGCCCGGCGCTTTCCGTACTCAAACAGCTCCCGTATCACAGAGCGCTGGGTGCCCAGCGCGGCCATTTTTTCATTTACCATCAAAATTCCTCCTTGCCGTTCCGGCGGTATCCATCATACGCCGGAACGGGCAAAATGTCAAATGGGAACCTCTAATAACTAGGGCTTACTGAAAAACTCTGATAAGTGCAGAATTCTATGAATAAACCGCAGAATCCAATGAATGTGACGTATAAAGGTTTTGATTTTCAGCATTTTAAAATTAAAAAATGTCCCCAAAATCAACGGAAATAGGTCTCTATACCCCGATTTTGGCTTTACAAACCCGCATTCAACTACAATTCAAACAGGGGCATCATGCATACACATGCATCAGAATTTTCTCATTTTGTGCAGGGAGATGAACGTTTGCAGCGGTTTAGGTAATTATTTACCCGTTTTTCTGTGCTCTTATGAATATTATTCATCAACATTCATAACGCTTGGAGTTTTTCAGTAAGCCCTAACTATGACAAGAAAGGACTTGCAAAATTTTGTCGCATGGGGTATAATACCGTCAAACAATTTTATCGCTAAGTGAAACCTGCGGGAGAAAAGCCGCGCCCCGGCGCGGCTTGCCGACGGAGCAACACTCTCAGGTGCCCCCAAGGGCGGGGGCGAGACCGCAGGCGGATAGCACTCTGGAGAACCCCGCTGAAACAGGCGGGTGCCGAAGGTGCAACGCGGCCCACGGGCCGCCAATCTCTCAGGCCAAAGGACAGAGCTTTTTTCAAAACGCCCGGCGTTTTCGGGTTGTTTTGACAAAGGATTTGGACAAAACCGTGTTTTGAGGGAGAGCGGTTTTGTCCTTTTGTTTTCCCGGCGATAAAATTGCGGATCCATTACAAAAGGAGAAAATGAGGAGGTTTTTCTATGTCGTTCCTATCCATCCTGGAGACAATCGACGGGTATGTGTGGGGGCCGGTTATGCTGGTAATCCTGGTCGGCACCGGCATTTTCCTGACCATCCGCACCAAGTTCCTGCCCTGGCGCAACCTGGGCTACTCCATCAAGTCAACCCTGAGCCGGGACGCCCGCACCACCAAGCGGGGCACCGGGGACGTGTCCCCCTTCGCCTGCCTGTGTACCGCCCTGGCCGCCACCATCGGCACCGGAAACATCGTCGGCGTGGCCTCCGCCCTGATGGTAGGCGGCCCCGGCGCCCTGGTCTGGATGTGGATTTCCGCCGCCTTCGGCATCACGTCCAAGTTCACCGAGTGCTCCCTGGCAGTCAAGTACCGCACCACCAACGACAAAGGGGAGATGCTGGGCGGCCCCATGGTGTCCGCCGAGGTGGGCATCCCCAAGGTCTACGGCAGCAAGTTCAAAGGCTTCGGCAAGGTGGTGGGCGTTATTTTCGCCCTGTTCGCCGTGTTCGCCTCCTTTGGCATCGGCAACCTGACCCAGGGCAATTCCATCGCCAGCGCTTTCAATAACGTCTGCGGCATCCCCATGTGGATTGTTGGCATCATCGTCTTTCTGGCCACCCTGGTCATCGTGGTGGGCGGCCTGAAGTCCATCTCCAAGGTGTCCTCCGTGGTGGTTCCCGTGATGGCCATCTTCTACTTTGTGGGCGCGATCATTATCATCCTCGCCCACATCACCGCCATCCCCGCCGCTTTCGTCACCATGTTCCGCATGGCCTTCTCTGTCAAGGCCGTGGGCGGCGGCGTGGCCGGCTCCGTAGTGGCCAGCATGGCCCAGGCCATGAGCAAGGGCGTGGCCCGGGGCTGCTTCTCCAACGAGGCCGGTATGGGCTCCGCCGCCATCACCGCCTCCGCCGCCACCACCGACAACCACGTCCGCCAGGGCTACATCAACTCCACCGGCACCTTCTGGGACACCTTTGTGGTCTGCTCCGTCACCGGCCTGGCCATTCTGACCTCCGGCGTGATGGACACCGTCACATCCGAAACCCAGGGCGCCGCCCTGACCATCGCCGCCTTCCGCACCACGCTCGGCCCTGTGGGGGCTTGGCTGGTGGCCATCGCCCTGGCCCTGTTCGCCTTCTCCACCATTCTGGGCTGGGAGTACCACGGGGAAAAGGCTTTGGAATACCTGACCCGCTCCACCAAGGTCACCATGTTCTACCGGATTCTCTTCTCGGTCATCGCCTTTGTGGGCTGCGTGTCCGCCTTTGAGATCGCCTGGGACATCTCCGACATCCTCAACGCCCTGATGATTATCCCCAACGCCATCATCATGTGGATGCTGGTGGGCCCGCTGGTGAAGGACATGGACGAATTCCAGGGCATCAAGTCCTCCGAGCAGCTGGCGAAAAAGGCGGCCAAGGCGGGGAAATAGCCGCCCTTCCGCCCGCTCCCTCAAACAAAAAACGGCCCCCAAAGCGCCGCCTGACGCACGCTTTGGGGGCCGCTCTGTGCGGTGTTGCCTAACGCTGCGGCGCCCCTACAAAAAATGGGCGGACGACTGCTTTTGTATAAAAACCGTTTCTTAGGAAGCACTGATTCAATGCGTCTGCGGCGTCTGGCGGAACTTTTCCGCCAAAAGTGCGTTGCAAAAGTT
>JAJPXI010000247.1 GCA_021205585.1 Oscillospiraceae bacterium | reverse complement strand
CTCTTGTGCAAAATCATTGCCAGCCGCCGCAGACGCATTGAATCAGTGCTTCCTTAATTTCAGAAAAGCGAAAATCCATCCGTTCCTCAGACCCTGCGCCAGATTGCGCCCTCCTTCGTATCGGTCACCTGGACGCCCATCTCCTTCAGCCGCTCCCGCAGCGCGTCGGCCTGGGCGTAGTCCCTGGCGGCCTTGGCCTGGCAGCGCTGGAGCACCAGCCGGTCGATTTCCGCGTCCCCCTCCCCGGCGATGACAAAGCCTTCGGCGGTCTCGGTTGCGGCGCTGGCCTGCCGCTCCCGCAGCCGGGCGGCCCGCTCCAGCAGGGACAGGGAGAGCACCTGGTCAAAGCTGTCCAGGACGGCCAGCTTGGTGGCGTCGTCCAGCTTGGCCTTCAGCGCGTCGTACAGGGCGGTCACGGCCATTGAGGTGTTCAAATCGTTGCCCACCTGGGCGATAAAGCCCTCCCTCCGGCGCTCCACCTCCCCCATGTCCGCCTGTCCCCCGGGCTGCAGGGCGGCGACGCGCTCCAGCAGCTTCTGATAGGCCTGGGCGGCGTTATCCAGATTCTCCCAGGTAAACACCAGGCTCTTGCGGTAGTGGGACTGGAGGCAGAAAAAGCGGTAGGCCAGGGGGTCGTACCCCTTCTCCTCCAGCAGGGACAGGGTCAAAAACTCCCCCTTGGACTTGCTCATTTTTCCGCTGCTGGTGTTCAGGTGGTGCACGTGCATCCAGTGGGAGCACCAGGGGTGGCCCAGATAGGCCTCCGACTGGGCGATCTCGTTGGTATGGTGGGGGAAGGCGTTGTCAACGCCGCCGCAGTGCAGATCCAGGTACTCCCCGCAGTATTTCATGGCGATGCAGGAGCACTCGATGTGCCAGCCGGGGTAGCCCACCCCCCAGGGGGAGTCCCATTTCAGGGCCTGATCCTCAAACTTGGAGCGGGTGAACCACAGCACAAAGTCGTTCTGGCTGCGCTTGCTGGCGTCGGCCTCCACCCCCTGGCGCACCCCCACGGCCAGGGCCTCCTCCTCGTGCTGGAAAAACACGTTGTAGTGCTCCAGCTTCGAGGTGTCGAAGTACACGTTGCCCCCGGCGAGGTAGGCGTACCCCGTCTCCAGCAGGCGGGAGATGACCCTGATATACTCCTCAATCATGCCGGTAGCCGGCTGAACCACCTGGGGCCGTCGGATATTCAGCTTGGCGCAGTCGGCAAAAAAGGCGTCGGTATAAAATTTGGCGATGTCCAGCACCGACTTGTGCTCCCGCCTCGCCCCCTTGAGCATTTTGTCCTCGCCGGTGTCGGCGTCGGAGGCCAGGTGGCCCACGTCGGTAATGTTCATCACCCGCCGCACCTGATAGCCCTCGTAGCACAGGTATTTCTCCAGCGCGTCCTCCATCATATAGGTGCGCAGGTTGCCGATGTGGGCGTAGTGGTACACCGTGGGGCCGCAGGTATACATGGTGATTTTCCCCTCCTGCCTGGGAACCAGGGGCTCTTTTTTCCGTGTCGCGGAATTATACAGCAGCATAGCGCTCTACTCCTTTTCATCGTCCTTTTGTTGTATTTCCGGCCCTTCTCCGGCCTGCCGCCGCTCCATCTCCCCCTCCAGCCAGTCCAGCCGGGAGTGGATTATCTGCAAGTCCTTCTGCAGCGGATCGGTCACGTGAATCTGATCCACCTGGCTGGCGTAGTCCACCCGCTCCCCGGCGATGCGCACCACCCGGGCGGGGACGCCCACGGCGGTGGCGTCGGGGGGAATCTCGCCCAGCACCACGGCGTTGGCGGCGATGCGGGCGTTGTCCCCCACCCGGAAGGGGCCAAGCACCTTGGCCCCGGTGGCCACCATCACGTTGTTGCCCAGGGTGGGGTGGCGCTTGCCCTGATCCTTGCCGGTGCCCCCCAGGGTCACGCCGTGGTAGAGCAGGCAGTCGTCCCCCACCTCGGCGGTCTCGCCGATGACGGTGCCCATCCCGTGGTCGATGACCAGGCGGCGGCCGATTTTGGCCCCCGGATGGATCTCAATCCCCGTCCAATGGCGGCTCCACTGGCTGACCAGCCGGGCCAGGAATTTCAGCCCGTGGCGGTAGAGGAAATGGGCCAGCCGGTGGTACAAAACGGCGTGTACCCCCGGATAGAGCAAAAATATCTCCAACCGGCTCCGGGCCGCCGGGTCCCGCTGCTGGTAGGCCCGCAGGGTCTCTCCAAGTCTTGTCATCCGCGTCTCCTTCCCATAAACAGAAAAATCCTCCCACACCCCCCCGCGGGGAGCATGAGAGGCGGCAAATCCATGTCGCGGTTCCACTCTCGTTTCTCACTTTAGGGAACCTCTAATCACTATGGCAAGAGCAGATGGCAAAAGATTTTGTCAGCTGCCGCAGACATAGTTTTTAGAGGTTCCCCTTATGACAGTGCCGCTCCGGTTCCTCCGGCGCGGCTGCGGCTGTCAGCCGGGGGGCGTCTGCATCCCCCTCGCTCCCGGGCGCACCTGCGCGGCCCCCCGGCAAACGCGCTTCCAGCCCCTGGCGCGCCCTCTCTGTCCCGGTGGATTCCGTTTCCTTCCCGTTCAACGCGATATTGAATTTTCAGTACTATTATATTACCACGAGCCGGGGATGGTGTCAATCTTTAATTTCCCCCAGCCACAAAACAGGTTTAAGGAAGGACTGATTAAATCGGCAAGAGCGGATGGCGAGAAATTTTGCGACA
>JAJPXI010000045.1 GCA_021205585.1 Oscillospiraceae bacterium | reverse complement strand
TGCTCTTGTGCAAAATCATTGCCAGCCGCCGCAGGCGCATTGAATCAGTGCTTCCCTAGTATAATCGAAAAGCACACTCCAAACGCGATGCCAAAGCAGACCCCCACGCCGATCCCGGCCATGCTGTCCAGAACGTTGACAAATACAGCGCTCCAAACGATGGCAAACACAATTCCCAGCAGGATACAGGCAATCATCGTTTTCTTCATTCATCATTTCCCCCAATCAGTCCTCACCAGCCGCCTCCCGGTATGCGTCCGAGCCGGTGTCCGTCCACTGGGTTTTCCCGCTGCTGACCACGGCGCCGGTTTCATGTACATAGGCGTAAATATCAAGGATGGTTCCGTCCCCGCAGTCCCAGGCGCCGTCGCCGTCCTTCTCGCTTTGGTAATATACATACAGGCCGCACTGCCCGTTCTGCGATTCCCGGTCATAGACCAGGTATTCCGCCACATCTTCAGTTTCAGACAGCAGGCACATGGAGGAGGACTCCGCGGCCCCGTAGGACACTTCGATATCCTCGGGCAAGCCGTCGAAAAAGAACGCGCAAATCGCAAAATAGCCCGCTTCTATCTGCCACTGGCCGGGGAACAGCTCCTGTTCTGGCTCATCCTCCGCTTCGCCCGCGTTTTCTTCGGCGCTGCGGTACCAGGATTCCCTGCCGAAATGCGTGTCAAGCCGCTGGCTTTCCGTCTGTCCGTCAAAATATAACGTCACGAGTTCGTCAAACTGTTCTTCCCCGGACAGGAGGATTTCGACCCGGTCGCCGTACCAGCTCACGTTCCAGACGTCTTCGGTGATCGGCGCGCCGTCGTTGGCGATCTCAATGCGCGTGCTGGAAATCAAGCGGTTCCCTTCACGCAGCACCAGCCGCCCGTAGGCGGATCCAAACGGCCAGTCCGGCGCTCCCACGGACTGCAGCGTCAGCTCGTACGCGGCGTCGGAGGACTGTACCGTGTCCACCGTCTCGGTTTTGCCGCGCGTCATATAGAAAAGGCAGCCGAACAATGCCGCCGCCAAGGCCACGGCAATCGCGCATACGGCGGCAACGGATTTTACTGTCCTGCTCACACGCTGTTTCCCCCTCAATTTCGCCGGCGCGTTTTCCATATGGGGAGTATACCGCAAAAGAAACTGAAAGTCAAAACAGCCGAAGGGCTTCTTTCATGCCTGCGCCCGGACGAAGCGCCTTTTTCACGCTCCGTTAAAAGGCAAATGGGCCTTGCCTGCCATAGTGGAAAATGGTATAATAGCCGCAAAGCGGCTATTATATTTCATGGCCGTGCCGCTGAAAGCGGCACATGGCCAATTATACCCCATTTGCTTCGCAAATGTGGTATAATAGCCGCAAAGCGGCTATTATAGTTTCACGGCCGTGCCGCCAGAGGCGGCACATGGCCAATTATACCCCATTTGCTTCGCAAATATGGTATAATAGCCGCAAAGCAGCTATGATAAAAATTCAAACCCTTTCCGCCCCAGAGGGCAAAGGGCGGAGAGGGGAATCGGGGCAGATGGACGGAATCGTGATTGTGGACAAGCCCGCGGGGTGGACGAGTATGGACGTGTGCGCCCGGCTGCGGGGGGTATTCCGCCAGCGCCGGGCGGGCCACGCCGGGACCCTGGATCCAATGGCCACCGGGGTGCTGCCGGTGTTCCTGGGCCGGGCCACCCGCGCGGTGGAGTACGCCGCCGGAGGGGACAAGGAGTACCTGGCCACCCTGCGCCTGGGGGTGATTACCGACACACAGGACACCACCGGCCGGGTGCTGGAGCGGCGGGCGGTAACGGTCTCCCAGGCCGAGCTGGAGGCCCTGCTGCCCCGGTTTACCGGGGAAATCGAACAGATTCCCCCCATGTATTCCGCCGTCAAGCAGGGGGGGAAGAAGCTCTACCAGCTGGCCCGGCAGGGCCTGGAGGTGGAGCGAAAGCCCCGGCGGGCGGTCATCCGGGCGCTGGAGCTGACCGGCGGCGGGCCGGAGGAGTACGGCCTGCGGGTGCTGTGCGGCAAGGGGACGTACATCCGAACCCTGTGCCACGACCTGGGGGCGGCCCTGGGCTGCGGCGGGGCCATGTCCTCCCTGCGGCGAACCATGGCAGCGGGGTACACCCTGGCCGACGCCGTGCCCCTGGAAGAAATCCTGTCCGCCCCCGACCCGGCGGCGCTGCTGCGCCCGGTGGACAGCTGCTTTGCCCAATTCCCCGCCGCCGTGGCGCGGGGCAGGGCCCTCAGGCTGGCCCAAAACGGCAACCCCTTCCCCTGGGAGGGGCCGGAGGGCCGCTGGCGGGTCTACGCCCCCGACGGGGCTTTCCTGCTGCTGGGCAGCTGCCGGGCGGGCGTGATGTACACAGAGAAAAGCTTTTTCGAGGTGACGTAATGGAGGAAAACAAGCGGGTAATCGCCCTGGGCTTTTTCGACGGGGTACACCTGGGCCACGGGGCGCTGCTGCGCCTGGCCGCCCGCCGGGCGGAGGAGCGGGGCCTGCGCCTGGCCGCCATCACCTTTGACACCGCCGGCCGCCCACCAGAGGGGAAGCAGGGGGCCCTGATTACCTCCCCCCTGGAGCGGGCCGGCCTGATGCGGCGGCTGTACGGGGTGCAGGACGTGCTGGTGGCCCCCTTTGACGATGCGCTGATGCACATGGACTGGCGGGAGTACGTCACCCAGGTGCTGGTGGGGGACTACCGGGCCGCCCACCTGGTGGCGGGGGACGATTTCCGCGTCGGCTACCGGGGGG
>JAJPXI010000008.1 GCA_021205585.1 Oscillospiraceae bacterium | reverse complement strand
GCAGGGGGCGATGGCCGATAGGCCATGCCCATCGCAAAAAGTGCAGGCATACTGTATGTATGTCAAACTTTTGCAACTGGAGCGTGAAGCAAATGTGCCGGGGGCACATTTGTAGCGTAAGCTGGACAGCTATGCTGTCCAGGTGACGGTTTCAGCGTTGCTCTTGTGCAAAATCATTGCCAGCCGCCGCAGGCGCATTTAATCAGTGCTTCCTTAAAATTGAATTTCAGCCGTTTGCGCAAGCTTGACCGCCGTGACTTGCCGCAAATGCGGAAAGGAGGGAAACTCATATGACGCCCAACAGGTACAAAAAAGGAGGGAAAACAATTGTCCATCAAAATCGAAGTCTGGGGGCCTTACGCCTGCTTCAGCCGCCCGGAAATGAAGACCGAACGCGTAAGCTATGACCTCATCACCCCCAGCGCCGCCCAAGGCCTGATTGAAAGCGTCTTTTGGCACCCCGGAATGAAATGGAGCATCGATCGCATCTACCTGCTCTCTCCCATTCGGTTCACCAATGTGCGCCGAAACGAGGTCAAGTCTGTTGTTTCAGGAAGCAGCGTTCTTTCCGCCATGAAGGGCGGCAAAACAGACCTTGCCATCTACACCGCTCAGGACATCCAGCAGCGGGCCGCCCTGATTTTACGGGACGTGCACTATGTCATTCAGGCTCACTTTGACATGACGGAAAAGGCCGCCCCCGGAGACAATCCGGGAAAATTCCAGGAGATCACCCGGCGGCGGCTGGCGCGGGGGCAGAATTACAGCGCGCCCTATCTGGGCTGCCGGGAGTTTCCCGCCAGCTGTCGGGAATGGCCCGGCGGGGAAATTCCTGCCCAGCCTTTAACCCAGGACTTGGGCTACATGCTCCACTCCATGGATTATTCCGACCCCCAGGACATCCGCCCCCGGTTTTTCCGGGCAAAGCTGGTAAACGGCGTGCTGGATCTGCAGGATTGCGAGGTGGTCTCATGATCTTGCAGGCACTGACCGAATATTATAACGCCCTGCTGCAAAAAGGGGAGATTTCGCAGCCCGGCTGGGATGACGCCGCCAAGGTGAGCTTTGGCCTGGAGTTGGCGGAGGACGGAACGCTGATTCAGGTCATCCCCTATCAGCGGACGGTGCAACAGGGGAAAAAGGAAAAGCTGCTGACCAACCGGCTGCTGCGAATTCCGACCCATGTGAAACGCTCCAGCGGCGTGGCGGCGAACTTTCTGTGCGACACCAGCTCTTATCTGCTGGGGGTGGATGACAAAGGAAAACCGGCGCGCGCTATGGAGTGCTTCCGCGCCTGCGGGGAGCTGCACCGGCGCCTGCTGTCCAATGTGGACACACCGGCAGCCCGGGCGATACTGGCCTTTTTTGACCGCTGGCAGCCGGAACAGGCTGCCGCCCATCCCCTTTTGGAGCCCCATTGGAAGGACATCACCGGCGGAGCCAACCTGATTTTCTGCTTCGGCATGGCGCCAGTGACCGAGAACCCCGCCGTCTGCCGGGCCTGGCAGCTGCATTACAGCGAGGCGGCGGAGGACGCCGACACAGGCCAGTGCCTGGTCACCGGCGAGACAGGGCCCATTGCCAAGCTCCACCCATCCATTAAAGGCGTGCGGGGGGCCAACACAATGGGGGCTTCCCTGGTCTCCTTTAACGCCCCGGCCTTTGAGTCTTACGGACACACCCAGGGCGGCAACGCCCCCGTTGGCGAGTACGCCGCCTTTGCCTACACCGCCGCCCTGAACACCCTGCTGGCGGACAGCAAGCACTGCCAGGTGATTGGCGACACCACCGTAGTCTGCTGGGCGCAGCACGGGGAACCGGCCTATCAGTCCATGGGCATGATGGCGCTGTTTGGGGCCTCCGGCGGCGTTGACGACGCCGACCTGTCCGCCGCCCTCCACAAACTGGCCCAGGGAAAGCCCATCTCCTGGGAGAACACCACCCTTGCGCCGGGGGAGCATTTCTACTTCCTGGGCCTCGCGCCCAATGCGGCCCGTCTGTCGGTGCGGTTCTTCCTCCGGGATCATTTCGGCAGCTTTATGCAGAATTTAGACCGGCACTATCGGGACATCGCCATCACCCGCCCCGCCTATGACAACAGGGAAAATCTCTCCGTGTGGCAGCTGCTCAACGAAACGGTGAATCAGAACAGCCGGAACAAAGCCGCCGCCCCCCAGCTGGCCGGTGATGTTCTCCGGGCGATTCTCAGCGGCACACGGTACCCCGCCACCCTTCTCAACGGCGCAGAGCTTCGCATCCGCGCGGAGCGGAATATCACCCGGGGCCGCGCGGCAATTATCAAAGCATATTACCTGCGCTGCCCCCACCCCGACTGTCCAAAGGAGATTTTACAGATGGAATTAAACAAAAGTAGCGTCAACGCCGCCTACACCCTGGGCCGGATGTTCTCGGTCTATGAGCAGATCCAGCAAGCGGCTTACCCCAACGTCAACACCACCGTCAAGGACAAGTATTTCAACGCCGCCTCCGCCACGCCCGCCGCAGTGTTTCCCCTGCTGGGCAACCTGGCGGCCAAACACCTGAAGGTTTTGTCCAGAGACAAAAAGGGCATCGCGGTCAATCTGGAGAAAGAACTCCAAACTCTCTCCGTTGTTATCGGAGAGGAATATCCCGCACGGCTGAGCCTGCAGCAGCAGGGCTCTTTCCAGCTTGGTTACTATTTTGAAAATCAGACGCGTTATCAGAAAAAGGAGGAAAAATAAAATGTCTGAACCCATTAAAAACCGCTAT
>JAJPXI010000130.1 GCA_021205585.1 Oscillospiraceae bacterium | reverse complement strand
TTTCTTTTTGTAAGTCGCTTCCCGTTGCAGCGGGGAACGGCTTATTTTTGTTGTTCTAAAACCATTTTATAAAATCTCGCGTCAATGGCTTCTTTTGCGGCTTCTCTCGCTTTCTCTTTCAATTCTGTAAACTGTACTTGTGTGAAAATGGCTTCTTTCCCATCTTTAGAAAGAATGTATTCCCATTTTTTAGGATTTTGCACTTTTTCGGCGGGATCGGTTTCATTCGGGTTTTCATATTCCCATTCTATAACCTTGGGTTCAACAGAGAAACCCAAAGATTCAAGATAGCTGTCAAATGAAACTTCCATAGCAGCAACTTTTACTTCATCGGCGTGTTTTTGATCCCAATATTCAAAACCCATGAGATCAAAGGGTGTCACCTCTAAGGTAGAAGCAATTTTCTCCAAAACATCCAAAGGGATTGTAACAAGCCCTTTTTCGTATTTGCGAATAGAACTTTCAGTTTTGCTGATTTTTTCAGCAAGTTCTTGTTGTGTCATTTTCCCTTTTCTGTATTGTTTGATTTTTCTTCCGATTTCTTGATCCCGTTCTCTTAAATTCATGCAATCACCCCCTTTCATGCGTCAGTATAGCATAACCGACAATTAAAATCAAGGTAAATTTAATTTTTTTGAAAAAACCTATTGACAACGACAATTAAAATCACTATAATACAAGCATACCGACAATGCTATTGCCGATAACGAGAAATAAATCGACAATCAAAATCCAAATAGAAAGGATGAAGTGATTATGACATTTACATTTAACGAATGGGGTTTTATCAAGCACAGCATGGGAGTTGCCGCAAGGGAGTATGAAAAGATAATGCAGGATTGCACACCTTCCGATAAGGAACTTTCCAATTATCAGATTTTCAAAAGACAGATGGAACAGGCAAATGCAATCGTGAAGAAAATTGAGAATGCGGAAATCTGAAAGGGGTGCGGAAATGAAGTCTTGGGAAAAGACATATACAGATGAACCGATTGATTATAGCAATTACTTGAAAAGAAAATCGGAAGAACAGAAAGTAACAATTATTCGGGTTCGGCGTGGAATTAACGGCTTCCCCTATTCTGCTTGCGATGCAAACGGCTTTTTCATTGGGAACTTTGAAAAGTTGGGTGATGTGCGGAAGCATTGGTTATTAGAAATTCGCTGGGGAAAAGTGAAGTTGATCCGGGAACTGGACAAGCAACCGGATATGAGCAGGATTGACGAAACAAAGGAAATGTTAGAAGAAATTTTAGGGGCATACGCCCGGAAAGGTTGAACATTATGTGTGAAATAATTGATTTTGAGGAATTCAGGAGAAGCAAAGCGGTGAAACAGATACAACACCAAATGGGCTTTCCAAAACATGAAACGGTCATTCGCGTTGAATTGATAAAGACGGTAAACGGTGATCCGGCTGTCTATATCTTATCAAGCGAGGGGGAATTTCTGCACACCATAACAAACGGCTTTGCAATTTATCATTGCAATGAATTTTTTAAGGGGTTCGGCTTTGATGTAAATGTGAAATTTGAAACCTACGGACAATATGGAATGTTGATTTGGAAAATTAACGAGTTAATCAAAAAGAAAAACAAATAGTGCTGCTTCCGTTCGGTGCTGCAACACTCACGGGGCGTATGCTGAAAGGAAAAATCGGATGAAGTGATCTTTCCGTAAAAATCACAAAAAAGAAAGAAGGTGAAAAAATTGAAAGTTAATTCTCAAAAATTGCAAATCGCGATGGCAAGTGCAGCTTATTCAGCAAAAGAACTTTCTGAAAAGTGTGGTATCTCTCAAGTCACTATCACACGAATCACTAAAGGTGTTCAAGAAGCAAGACCGCAGACTATCGGCAAGATTGCAAAGGCGCTGAATGTTCCGGTTACGGACATTATTGAAGATTAGGGATTCCGAAGCAAACCAAAATATTATGAAAGGTAGGTTGAATCATGAGGTATCGAATTGAGTACGCCGATGGGAAATGCTGCAACATTGCCCAACGTCATACAAGCGGCGTTTCTGATTCTGTCATGGAAAAGTATGAACAGTGTATCAGGTATTAAGAAAAATCGGATGAAGTGCAAATATAGAAATCGAAATGAAAGGCGGTGCGGCGCAAAATGAGTTGGACAGGAAACAGCAAGATTTTCAAGACATACGTTCCCGGTGATGGGAAGAAACCCGCACCCGGTATCACCACTAAAGGAAAGGATCATATTGCAACTTTTGATGAAGCTGCAAAAAGTGATTCATTCGGCGCAATCATGCAGGATGGTTATATTGATATAAGCTTTGATGATCCTGAAATGAGCGAAAGGTTTCTTGAAATGGCAGAAGCCAATGAATGGCGATGCCTTGTTTTGGAAAACCCCGACAATAAGCACATTCACACATATTGGAAGAATGAGCAAGGCGGGATTAAGAAGCTTTCTTCCAAAGATCAGAAATTGGCGGTTGGATTGATCGCGGACATTCACGGCGGCGCTACATACATTCCGTTGCGTGTGCATGGTGTAGACCGCTTCCCGCCCGACTATGACATTTTGGAAGGTGAAGATTATCAGGAAGTACCGGAAGAATTATTGCCCGTCAATACACAAATCAATTTGTGGAAGCAGGATCAGGGCGGGCGCAACAATGGCGTTTCCGGCATGGCGGTTCTACTGTCACACGACAAAAGCAAGCGTTTCAGCAAAGAACAGATATTGCGGATTTTGAACAACACGAACAACTTTGTTTTCTTAAATCCTCTGTCTGCTTCAGAACTGAAAACTATTTTGCGGGATGAAACCTTTGCAGGAATAACGGAAACACCAAAATTAAACACTTTGAACGGTGTTGAACTTTCCCAAATGGATATTAAACTCGTTGAATTCGTCATTGAAGGTTTGATTCCAGTTGGGTTGTCGCTTTTGGCAAGTCCCCCGAAATACGGGAAATCGTGGCTATGCCTTGATATGAGTTTATCGGTAGCATACGGGCGTGATTTCCTTGGATTTAAGACGAACAAAAGCGATGTTCTGTATTTATCACTGGAAGATCGCTTTGACCGTCTGAAACAAAGGGCGGCGCAAATTCTTGACGGTGAATCGCTTCCATCCAGTTTGGTATTGGGGATTGACAGCGCAACACTTGATAATGGCTTTATTGAACAGTTGGAAGAATTCTTGACGGCGCACCCAAAAACAAAGCTGATTATCATTGATACATTCGTGAAAGTCAGGGGTGAAGCCAAACGGAATGAATCGGCGTATGGTGTGGATTCCCGTGAAGCCGGGGTAATCAAGAAATTTGCAGATAGTCACGGCGTTGCGGTTGTGTTGGTGACACATACACGCAAGGGCATTGATCCGGATGATCCGTTCGTCAATATTACTGGTACTTATGGCGTTGCGGGTGCAGCCGATGACATGATTGTTTTGACAAAGCAGAAAAGAAGCGATGACGTTACAAAAATGAGCGTGACCGGGCGTGATGTTTCCTATGAAGAATTTGCATTGACATTCGACAAGGATCACGGGAAATGGATGCGGCGTTCTGATTCGTTCAATGATTTCATGGCAAGGACTGAAATTGAAATGAAACGGGCGGGGTATCTGATAGGCAATACACGAAAAACAATCTTCAAGCTGCTTGAAGATAATGGTGGCGTGTGGAGCGGGTTCTGCAAAGCAATCATTGAAAAAGCAAGGAATATGGAACGCCGATAGCCTCAACCTCTCAAAAGTTGGGAAAGGAATTAGCGGAAATCAACGGGTTCTTGTTTGAAGATGGTGTTTTACACACCGAAATCAGCAAAGGAACGGCGGCAAGCAAACACAAATTTGAAAAGTGTGATGTATCTACATAACCACTATTTATTTTGTTTCTTTTGTTTCTGATTGTAGGAATGAAATGAACAAAAGGAATGGTATGTTTATAGAAACAGCACACGGAAAGGGAAACAAAAATGAAATTTACAGAATTCAAGAGAAGAATTTTTCAAGCAGAATCAGGGCGTGTCATGATGGAACTTGACAGCTTGGAAAAGTATCACCCCGATAACAATAAGGTTATAGCATTGGTTCGTGATAGCCGCTCTTTTCAGGAAAAAGGAGTGTGGCACGTTTACCCAATAGCATTGACAGATTCACAAGTATATGTTGTGTGTCCTTATTGCGGCGGGGTTCATGTTCACGGCAATTCGGAAGGATGCTATGAAGGACATAGAACGGCACATTGCTTCAAGCAGCAGGAAGATACGAACACGGGATATTTCATAGAGAAAATTTCAGAGAAGAAAGGCGGTAAAACATTATGAAACTCACAGAACAGCAGATTACAGAAATTGACGATAGGGAACGGAAAGCAAGGGCGATCCTTAAATCGTTGGTGTTTGCACTGGAAGCAGATGCAGCGGATGAAATCAATACACTTGGTTTGGTGGAAGCTGCACTTGATTATCTGAATGAGAATGACAAGGTTTTTTCAGTAGGTCTTTGATCCCGTGAAGCGGTTGTGTTCGGGCGGGGGTTAGTAAAACTTAGTTGTTTTTAACTTCCCCCACCCGCACAACGGCGAATTTGAATGAATTTTAATAAATTTGAATTTTCCGCACGAAATTCAAAGCTTTCTTTTGGTGATGTTATGAACTTGATAACCACGAACGCCAATAAAATAAGGCTTTTGCGGCGGTTTTGTGTCATGTGGGTGTAATAATGTCAAAATTGAAAGTTCACTTTCAAAAATAAGGGGGTGAGATTTTGAACAATAATGAACTTGCTTTGAACAAATTGAAAAGCATTATCGGCGCTTCTGCTTTTGAAGAATTGTGCGATGAAATGCCGGGTGCAGAAATACGCATTCCGCAAGGTTATCTTGGCGGCTGCACTTCAAAAGACGAACGCAACCGGGCAATCAGGCAGGATTATTATAATAACCTTGATATAAAAGAGATTGCGGAAAAGTGGAAATTATCAGTACCGCATATCTATCATATCATTCAGCGCCGGGGGTAATGCCCCCGGCTTATTATTTTTCCGAAAAATCACTAAATCTTGTATATAAGCATTACATAAACCACAAGATATAGTATAATAAGGACACCGAAAACGAAAGAAGGTGATGGAATGAATGGGTTGACTGTAAAACAGCGGCGCTTTGCAGATGAATATTTGGTTGACTGTAACGCAACACAAGCCGCAATCCGGGCGGGATATTCGGCAAGAACGGCGAATGAACAAGCCGTGAAATTACTGGATAATCGGAAGATTGCCGCTTACATTGAAGAACAGCTTGAACGGATTCATAATGAACAAATTGCAGACACGCAGGAAGTTTTGGAATATCTCACTTCTGTAATGAGAGGGGAAAAAACAGAACAAGTTTTGCGGTTTGTTGGTGATGGCGTTCAGGAAGTCATAGAAATTGAGGTTTCGGCAAAAGACCGGATCAAGTGCGCTGAATTGATCGGGAAGCGGTACGGGATTTTTAGAAAAGATGTGAGTATAGAGCTTGAACCCGTTGTGATCGTGGACGATCTGAAACAATAAGAAAGGACAATATGAAAATGAAAGGTAAAATCAAATTTTTTAACACGAAAAAGGGTTACGGATTTATCACCGGGGAAGATGGGAATGATTACTTCCTTCATATATCCGATGTTGACGGGTTCGGCGGGGTATATCCGGTAAGCGGTCAGGCGGTTGAAATCGCAAGCACCGAAACCACAAGCAAGGGTACAGCAGCAAAGGGCGTTGTATTACTGGATCTGTAAGAAAGGGGAATGAAAAATTATGGAAAAATCTTATGAAAAATATGCAAGCCGCTTCTTAGCGCTGCTTGGTGAGCATGAGCAGGAAGCGAAAAAAATTGAAGATACCGCAAATCAGATTGCCATTGATAGGCGCTTTTCTGATTTTGGCAGACAGGAACACATTGCAGGACTGAAAGCCGATATGGAAAAGCTTTGCGCGGGGAATTCTGATATTTTGCGGGGACTTGTGAAGCAGTTTTGCGAGGAATACGCCGTTTCTTTTGGTGAAGATGGCATGGATCATGGAACGGACATTGCAAACGCCTTGAAGGTCATTGAAATGTGCGGCGCAAATATCACAGCGGATTTGTTCCGGTCTGTCATTGAACCGCTGAAAGGCTCATATAAGGCTTTGAAGGTTATCAACGATGTTCTTTCTATTCGTTGGGAAAATCAGCAGGCAGCCGATAAATATAGCCCTGAAATCAGGGGGATCATCCGTGACTATATGGGTTCCAATGATGAAGTAAATTCGTATGTGGAATACCTGAATGATGTCAAGGCGGTTACAGATTACCCGGTGCTGCTTGATTATCAGCTTGTAAATGTGGGCGTAAATGGTGCGTCACGCTTTGAGGTACAGAACCGCACCCGCTATTCCGTTTGTGTCCTACCCGATGAAATAATCCGGCTAGGGAAAATGTATGAAGAACTTGCGTTGAAATATCCGCTTCTGTTCAGCAATTATGTTCCCACGGCAGAAGATATTATTGACGATACCATGAAGAATCAGATTTAAGCAGTCATTCGGGGTTGCGGGGGAATACCTCACAACCCCATTTTGAATTGAGGTAGGAGCATGGAGAAAACAGCATATACAAAGGCTATGGGGGTATTGGAAAGTGAAAAACGGTTGCAGGAAGAAGCAAAATATATCCTTATGGCAAAAGAATTGGGAATCCGGCAGGAAACCTTAAATAAAATGATTTCAATGTTTTCTATCCACAAAGCCTATCGCGATGCTTTGAAAAAGGTGGTGGGAGAAGATGGAGAATGAAGCGTTGGTTTTGCAAATTAAGACCGGGGAAAATTCAGAAGAAGCGATGGAACAGCTTTTTTTGCAGAATCGGGGCTTCATATACGGGATAGCGAAAAAATACGCCGCCTATGCGGATATTGATGATTTGATGCAGGAATCCTATTTTGGTTTATTGAAAGCCGTTGAAGGTTTTGAACCGGAACAGGGGAACAAATTCACAACATTTCTTTTCCCGTGCCTGAACCGCACTTTCCAGCGCTACATATCCGATACCAAAAACACAAAGCGCATACCGGAATATTTGCGAATACGAATTGCCAAATACAAAAATTTCCTTGCGGAATGTTCTGCAAACGGTAAAGAAGCCGCCGATTCTGAAATATGTGCAGCGTTGGGAATCAGTGAAGGACAGCTTTCCAATTTGCGAAAAGCAATACATGAATCGGAGTGCATAAGCACAAGCGATTTTGTAACCGGAACAGATGATATTACTGTAGAAAGTATTCTTGCCGATCCGGTTGATTTGGAAGAACAGGTTACGGAAGCGGTTGCACAAGAACAGCTTGCCGCCCAACTTTGGAAAATCGTTGATGAATTGGGCGGTAAGCAAAGCGAGGTCATTTCCGAACGCTACCGCTATTCAAAGACACTGGAAGAAATCGCGGAACAAATGGGTTTGTCCTATGAGCGTATCAGGCAAATAGAGAAAAAAGCGTTGGAGATATTGCACCAAAAGGAGAAGCTTCAAAACATTGCTGAATGTTACGGTTATCTTGAAAGCAGCAAAGCATATAAGGGCGGGTTAAGAAGCTTCAAAGAACATGGGGGTTCAATCGTTGAATATTTGGCGTTGAAAAATGTTGAACGTGCTGAACATGAGCAGTCGAAGCAGGAAAACATTGATAAATTATTTGAGGATATTTTAAGTCTTGCCACAAATTAAAAGAAAGAGGGATAAACACGATGAACAGCAATCAAAAATTACTTATCAGCACTGAAAAGGAATATGCGGATCAAATCAAGCGACTTTGGGAAATGATTGAGCAGTCAAACGGGAAGCTGCTTCCGCAATGTTCTGTAATTATGCGTATGCTTCAAATTTCAATCTTGAAGTTGCAGAAACAGAAGCCGGAAAAGTATCTACTGAAAACCCCGGCATTCTTCCGGGCAATGCTGCAACCGCACATTGAATTTTTGGAGATTACAAGGGCAACGATTGAGGGGATCAAGTCATGAACAGAAATATAGAAGTTATCACACCGGAATTATGGGCGGTCAATAGTCAATGGGTGCGGGCGGGGTACATTCGGGAACTTTCCCCGGTTGATGGCGTTGACTGGAATTCCAATACTAATGCTTCCCTTACCAATAACGGCATATTGATTTTGAAAAAGGAATCGGAATTCTACCCGATTTTGAAAAAGTTCATGCCAAAGATTATGGCGCTTCCCGATTCTGAACTTCAAGCGCGTTGGGAAAATATGAAGGACAAGCCGAAAACAGACGGATACACCCGAATGTATTATGACGCGCTTAGATGGGAGTTAAAGCGCCGCCGTATAAAGCGGGATTATTTGGAAAGCGTTCCCCGGTTGACGCTGAAAGACCGGATAAAAGAATTTTTAAGAAAGGTGGGTGAAAAATATGGCTACTTTAAGTTCAACCATTGAACTTCAAGACAATTTCAGCAATGTATTGAATACTATCATTGGCGGCATATATAGGGGTGTTTCAGCGGTAGAAACCTTTCAGTCAACCATGAATGAATCTGCGCCCACTTCTTTTGTAGACAGCGTAGCAGCACAAGCGAATCAAGCAACAGCAGCCTTGCAGCAGATGCAGGATGCAGCCGCAAACGGTACGAATATTGAAGTGGAAGTGGCAACCAGTGAAGCGCAACAGCGGATTGCGGATATTCAGCAGCAGCTTGAAGGCATTTTACCAATTCAGAATGCTATCAATGAAGTTGCGCGGAATACCTACTTCATGCCGGAAGATACCGTGGACAAGCTGACGGCGGTAAACAAAAACATTCAGAATATGCAAGGCGCATTGACCTATCTGAATAATAACAAGATTGATCTTGATTCTGAATATGCGCAGATGCAGATCAAGGCTTTAACGGAAGGAATTGAAGCCGCAACACAGCAACAGACGGAATTAAACGCCGCCTTGGGCGATATTCCTTCACAAGTCGCTGCAACCGTGAATGTGGAAATAAGTGTTCCGGAGTGGCAAAGCGATTCTTTGGAAGTGTTCACTACAACAGGGGTTGAAAGATTTGAACAGGAAGTTCAAAGTGCAAACAATATGTTGAACACTTTGAACCAAACACAAAGTAAGATTGCAGCACAAGCGGCGAACACAAACATTTTCCCGTCTAACATGGTTACGGATATGAACGGGTTACAATCCCGTTTGCAGGCTATCCAAAACCGAATGCAACAGATTGAAAGCAACCCCCTGAATATGGGAACGGATGAAGCAAATGCCGAACTGGAACAATTAAGGGCGCAACTGGATCAGGCGGTACAACAGCAACAGGCGATGAATGATGCCGTTGACAATATGGATGTGGAAGCGGCGAACGCTGCATATTTGCAGTTATCGCAGACGGTAAGCAATACTGAAAGATATATCAGGGATAACACCACGGAACAAGGACAGTTCAACAGCACCATTGAACAAGGCGTTGAATCGGCAAACAGCCTTCAAACCATGATTAAGGGCGCACTTGCAGCTTATACCGGAATTGCCGGAATAAGAAAAGCGGTAAGTTGGATTCAGGAATGCACGGAAGCATTCAACACACAGTTGAACGCCGAAAATCAGTTGATGGTTGTTTTGGGGAATATGCTTGATGCGGATTACGTTTCCCAATTTGAAATTGAGGTAACAGCCGATACAAGCGATGCAGTTGACGAAATCAACGCTATTTCTTCCACCATTGATGATGAAGTGGTTGTTACGGTGAGTGCAGAAACAAAAGCCCTTGAAGCTGAATTTGACGCTATCACCGCAAAAGCCGCTGAAATTCAATCGGAAGGTATTTACGGCGATGAAGCTATGATTGCAGCCGCCGCCGAATTTGCAACCTATTTTTCGGATGTCGATGCTATTACAACCATGATGGACACCCTTGCAGATTATGCGATGGGTATGTCCGGGGGCGGTGAAATTGATACTGAATCAATGGTAGAATACGCAACCAACCTTGGAAAAATTATGTCCGGTTCGTATGACGCTATGACAAAGAAAGGTTTTGAATTCACGGAAGCGCAAGAAGCTATCATTGAGGGTACAGCAACGCAGGAACAGATTATTGCAACCCTTGGTGAAGAATACCTTGATATGTCGGAAGATATGCAAGCGGCGGCGGCAATTTCGCAAGTGATTGAAGAATCATGGGCGGGATTGTACGAAAGCATGAGCGACACCCCGGAAGGTAAGATTATTCAGATGAATAACGCTTTCGGTGATTTGAAAGAAACAATCGGCGGTGAACTTTACCCCTATGTGATTTTGTTCGTGGATGCAATCAATGAAAATTGGTCTACAATCACGGCGGTTATTCAGGGTATTGCAACAGCCCTTGAATTTCTTATGGGTGTGCTTTCCGTTGTGCTTGAAGCCGCTTTGAATGTCGGTTCTTTCATCGCTGAAAATTGGTCGATTATATCACCGATTGTTTACGGTGTAGCGGCGGCATTGGCGGTTTATTACGGGTATTTATTACTCACCAAAACCGCAGAATTGGCAAGTGCGGCGGTAAAAGGTGTTGTTGCGGTCGCGGAAGGAATTCATGCGGCGGCTATTTGGGCAACTACTTCCGCAACATGGGCAGAGGTGACAGCACAACAAGGGTTAAATGCTGCAATGTATGCTTGCCCGGTTGTATGGATTGTAATTGCAATTTTGGCAATTATCGCCGTGATTTATGCGGCGGTTGCGGCTATCAACAAATTTGCAGGAACTTCCATTTCGGCAACAGGCGTTATTTGCGGTGTGTTCGCAACAGCGGGCGCATTTATCGGAAATATTGTCATTGCTGCAATCAACATTATCATTGGCGTATTCGTTACGCTTTGGAACTTTATTGCAGCGTTTGCGAATTTCTTTGCAAATGTCTTTACCGATCCGGTCGGAGCAATCGCAAGGTTGTTCTTTGACTTGGTCGATACAATTCTTTCCTTGCTTCAAACGCTTGCACAGGCGATTGATACAATATTCGGTTCTAATTTGGCGGGATCGGTGCAAGGTTGGCGTGATTCCTTGGGAAGTTGGGTTGATGAAACCTTCGGTGAAGGTGAAGAAATCATGTCAACGATTTCTCTTGAAGATTATGCGATTGATAGAATTGATTATTCGGATGCGTGGGATGCAGGATATTCATTCGGTGAAGGAATTGAAGATACTGTTTCAAATTTGAGTTTGTCCGATTTGTTCAACACCGATGATGTCGTATCAGCGGAAGATTACCTTACAGATTACGATGCAACAAGCAGCCTTGGGAGTGATGTTTCAGATATTGCAGACAGCGCTTCCACGGTTGCGGACAGTGTGGATTGCACGGAAGAAGAATTGAAATACTTGCGTGATATTGCAGAGCAAGAAACCGTGAATAGGTTTACGCTTGCAGAAGTCAACATAGATCAATCCGGTATGCAGAATAACATTTCAAACGGAATGGATTTGGACGGTGTTGTAAACGGTCTGACCGATGCGGTGAATGAAGCGATTGACATTGTAACGGAAGGTGTACACGATTAAACCAAATTCCCCCGGTGAAAAATCCGGGGGTTTTCTTTTTGTCTTGACTATTCGTTACCAATAGTTTATAATGAGTTCAAAGAAATTCAAAGGGGGTTGCCGATATGGAAGAAAGAAATATAAATGTGATTTACGGTAAAGCCGGGGGCAATGCAAGCCGGAATTCTTACACTTGTAAGGTATCACTTCCCAAAACATGGCTTGATCGAATGGGTGTTACTTTGGAGCATAGGGGAATGACACTTTCATTTGATGAAAAGAGGATTATTCTTGAACGTGCGGACGGGCAGCCGATGAAACAAGTACCACTTGCCAATAAAAAGGAAATCCGGCGCTTTGCTTTGGTGTGGCGGGAAATGTATAAAAATCATGCTACTATTCCGGGATATTTCTTTGAAGATATTGATTTCATGGGGGAAAGTCTTTCCGATTTAGGCTTTATTATGGATTGTGGTGAATCCGTTAAAAGGGCGTTTCCGGGTGTGAATGTGTTCGGTGACAATGAAGCGCTGCAACGGATCATAAACGAATTTGATATTCAGCTTTTGGGGAATGCGATTTATTCACAATGGCGGTATTTTAATCATTGGGCGATGGCACCGATGGATGAAGAAGATTATCAATGGTTCGTGATTGCCCTTTCCCGGCTTGCGGAATTGTGCGAATGACAGGAAAAAACGCTTTTGAAAAATTAACTTCAAAGGCGTTTTTTCGGGTTCTTTTGTCTAATATGGATAAATTATCACGGAAGAAAAGAAAACCGCTATATGGGCGTTATATGACTTCCTGATATAATTATTTTGCCGCATTTGACGGCAAATTTTTATATTCAGGAGGTTCAGAACATGAACGGAAAGAAAAAGGCATTATGTATAGTGGCGGCGTTGGTCTGCTTTGTATTGGCGTTCGGGGTACGGGGTGAAGCTGCTTCACAGGTGTATTCCGTCACTACCACAAATCAATTAAAATCGGCGCTTGTAAATGCAGATGAAGGGGATATTATACTTATTCTTGAAGAAATCACGATTTCAGCCGGATTGACAATGCCCGATGAACAGGTCACAATTAAAAAGGGTGCTACGGATGCCCGCTTGACTACCGCACAAGGCGTTAAAGTGGATTTCCAAAACATAATTTTTGACGGGAACGGGATGAAATGTAGCTATGCTTTTTTGACGCTGCAAGGTGATTTTACAATATCAAATTGCACTTTCCAAAATTGCGGCGATCCTGAAAACCGTTCGGGTGCAAATTCGATTGGCGGGGCGGTTCAGGTCAACGGGGGAAGCGGTTCTTTTACTAACTGTACATTCGATACCAACAATAGTACGGCGGGCGGTCATATAGCCATAAGGACGGGTTCAACCGTTAGCTTTGAACAATGCAGCATGAAAGGCGGTTATTGCGCTGGCGGGGGCGGTGCTATTAACGTCTATTCGGGTGCGGTGTGCAATATAGAATCTTGCGTAATAACTGAAAATGAAGCGGGTGATTTTGGCGGGGGTATTGCAAACGGCGGCACACTCACAATCAGCAACACGAAATTATATGGGAATACGGCGGTAAATGGCGGCGCGGATGTAGGGAATAAAGAGGGTGCAACAATCAACCTTCAAGATAGCGTTGAATATCTGAATGAACTATTTGCAGATGATAATATCATCGTGTATGGTTGGGTGTGCGATTATGACTTTGAAGAAGAAATTTATATTCCGGATGTTGATCCGACAATCGAAAACGCTTTGTTAAAACTTGATTATGAGTATCAGCAGACGGAAGAACCGGATTCAGGGGAAACCGAAACACCGGAAGAAACCGAAAATCAAGGGGAAGAAACACCAACAGAACCGGAAGAACCGGAAACGCCGGAACAGTCGGGGGAATCGGGTGAGGATAAC
Organism: Oscillospiraceae bacterium; assembly: GCA_021205585.1. Taxonomy (GTDB): domain Bacteria; phylum Bacillota; class Clostridia; order Oscillospirales; family Oscillospiraceae; genus JAJPXI01. Next base: position 6,160 of record JAJPXI010000130.1, on the reverse strand, counting down.
ACCCAAACGAGCGATGAAACGGGTTCGGGGGAATCAGAGGATCAAAGCGGTTCTTCAAGTGAAACGGAAGGTTCAGACAATGGGGAAACAGAAAGCAGCGATCAGCAGCAGGACGGGGAAAGCACTTCTTCCACCGTTACCAACACCACAACAGACAATAGCACTACCACGAACACGGAAACGAATACCACGATAGACAATAGCACGGACACAACAAGCACAAGTTCAAACAGTTCAACCGACAACAGCAGAACGAACACCACAACAGACAATTCGCGGTATTCGTCAACCAGTGATTCAAACAATACATCGACGGTCAATAATTACTACACGCAGGAAGCGCAATCTTCTGAAAGCAGCGATCCTGTTCAAACGGTTGTTATTCCGGTTGAAAGCGGCGAACCAACAACACAAACGATAATTATTGAAAAAGATGATGCGGACGGAAACGGAACGGGTGAAATGACGCTGAATGTGAACGTGAATGTTGGTTCGGAAGAAAGCCCTTCTGAAACTACGGAAGAAAGCAACGGTGTTTCAGGATTTCAAGCGGCGGTGCTTTGCTTACTTTTTGCAATATTGGGGTGTGTAATAAAACGGCACTGATTTTCGGCTTATTTGGCGGCTTCACCTTATGACTGATAAAGTTATCGGGGGTAGCCGCTAAAGCGGTTATATGGGGCTTATATAAGCGCACGGCGGCAAAAAAGATGTGACAAACGCACTTATATCGTGTATAATAGGTTTGTAAGAGTTGAACAATTCAACGTATCGGGAAAATTAAGATAACTTTGAACATTACACGCACATGACACAAACGGGCGAAAAAACCTTGATTTTTGCGGGTTCGGGGTTATGCAAGCGCTGATTATTTGAGTTTTTGCAACCAAGGCAACATGAAACCCCGGAAAATTTCGATTTTCCGGGGTTTTATTATATAATCAGCGCTGCGCTGGATGTCCTCCAGAGCGGCGGGCCTGTATTTTAGGGAAGGACTGATTAAATCGGCAAGAGCAGGTGGCAAAAGATTTTGTCAGATGCCGCAGACCTAGGGAAGTATTGATTAAATGCGCCTGCGGCGGCTGGCGGAACTTTTCCGCCGAAAGTGCGTTGCAAAAGTTTGACATACATACAGTATGCCTGCACTTTTGCGCCTTCTTTCGTCGCAAAATTTCTCGCCATCCGCTCTTGTCGATTTAATCAGTCCTTCCCTAGTTTTTAGAGAGTCCCAGTATTAAACGAAGGACGGGGGCGCGGTTTTGGCCGCGCCCCCGCCTGGGATGCAAAGGGAAGGTGGATTACTCCTCGATGTCGATGACCACGCCGGAGCCGACGGTGCGGCCGCCCTCGCGGATGGCGAAGCGCAGGCCCTTCTCGATAGCGATGGGGGTAATCAGCTCCACGTTCATGTCCACGTTGTCGCCGGGCATGCACATCTCGGTGCCCTCGGGCAGGGTGATGACGCCGGTAACGTCGGTGGTGCGGAAATAGAACTGGGGCCGGTAGTTGTTAAAGAAGGGGGTATGGCGGCCGCCTTCGTCCTTGGACAGGACGTAGACCTGGCCGGTAAACTTGGTGTGGGGGTGGATGGAGCCGGGCTTGCACAGCACCTGGCCGCGCTCCACCTCGTTCTTGGCCACGCCGCGCAGCAGAGTGCCGATGTTGTCGCCGGCCTCGGCGTAGTCCAGCAGCTTGCGGAACATCTCGATGCCGGTGACCACAGTCTTGCGCTTCTCGTCCTGCAGGCCGACAATCTCCACTTCCTCGTTCATCTTCACGATGCCGCGCTCCACGCGGCCGGTGGCCACGGTGCCGCGCCCGGTGATGGTGAACACGTCCTCCACGGGCATCAGGAAGGGCTGGTCAGACTTGCGCTCGGGGGTGGGAATGTAGCTGTCCACCGCGTCCAGCAGTTCCTTGATACAGGCGAAAGCGGGGTCGTTCACGTCGCCGCTCTCGCAGGTCAGGGCCTCCAGGGCGGAGCCGCAGACGATGGGGATGTCATCGCCGGGGTACTCGTAGAAGGACAGGGTCTCCCGAACCTCCATGTCCACCAGTTCCAGCAGTTCCTCGTCGTCCACCAGGTCGGCCTTGTTCAGGAAGACCACCATGGCGGGCACGCCCACCTGGCGGGCCAGCAGGATGTGCTCCTTGGTCTGGGCCATGGGGCCGTCGGTGGCGGCGATGACCAGGATGGCGCCGTCCATCTGCGCCGCGCCGGTGATCATGTTCTTGATATAGTCGGCGTGGCCCGGGCAGTCCACGTGGGCATAGTGCCGGGCGTCGGTCTCGTACTCCACGTGGGCGGTGTTGATGGTGATGCCGCGCTCGCGCTCCTCGGGGGCCTTGTCGATGCTGGAGTAGTCCTCGTACTGGGCCTGGCCCTTCAGGGCCAGATACTTGGTGATCGCGGCGGTCAGCGTGGTCTTGCCGTGGTCGACGTGACCGATGGTGCCGATGTTAACGTGGGGCTTGGTGCGCTCAAATTTTGCCTTAGCCATTGTGTAAAACACTCCTTTTAATGATATTGTGTTCCTGCTCCGCCATTGGTGGGTTTATTGTATCCCATCGGCGGAAAAAATGCAACTGTTGTTTTCCCTCCGGGGGCTTACTCCTCGTGGGCCCGGCCGGCGATGATTTTTTCGGCGATGCTCTTGGGGATCTCCACATAGCTGTGGGGCTCCATGGAGTACTGGCCCCGGCCCTGGGTGTTGGAGCGCAGATCCGTGGCGTAGCCGAACATGCTGGCCAGGGGCACCAGGGCGTCCACCTGGGTGGCGCCGTTGCGGTTCTCCTGCCCCTGAATCTGGCCACGGCGGCTGTTCAAATCGCCGATGACGGTGCCCAGGTAATCATCGGGCACGGTGACCGAAACCTTCATCACCGGCTCCAGCAGCACGGGCTGGGCCTTGCGGCAGGCCTCCTTGAAGGCCATGGAACCGGCGATCTTGAAGGCCATCTCGGAAGAGTCCACCTCGTGGTAGGAGCCGAAGGTCAGGGTGACCTTCACGTCCACCACGGGATACCCGGCCAGCACGCCGGCCTGCATGGCCCCCTGGATGCCGGCGTCCACCGCGGGGATATACTCCTTGGGGATGACACCGCCGGTGATGGCGTTGACGAACTCGTAGCCCTTGCCGGACTCGTTGGGCTCCACGGTGATGCGGCAGTGGCCGTACTGGCCCCGGCCGCCGGACTGGCGGACATACTTGGTGTCCTGCTCCACGCTCTTCTTGATGGTCTCCTTGTAGGCCACCTGGGGCGCGCCCACATTGGCCTCCACCTTGTACTCCCGGAGCAGGCGGTCCACGATAATCTCCAGGTGCAGCTCGCCCATGCCGGCGATGATGGTCTGGCCGGTCTCCTCGTCGGTGTAGGTCTTAAAGGTGGGATCCTCCTCGGCCAGCTTCATCAGGGCGATGCCCATCTTCTCCTGGCCGGCCTTGGTCTTGGGCTCGATGGCCACGCGGATGACCGGCTCCGGGAACTCCATGGACTCCAGGATGATGGGGGCCTTCTCGTCGCAAAGGGTGTCGCCGGTGGTGGAGTTCTTCAGGCCCACCACGGCGGCGATGTCGCCGGAGTAGACCGTTTCGATGTCCTCCCGGTGGTTGGCGTGCATCTGCAAAATGCGGCCAATGCGCTCCTTCTGGCCCTTGGTGGAGTTCAGAACGCTGGTGCCGGTGTCCAGTTTGCCGGAGTAGACCCGGATGAAGGACAGGCGGCCCACAAAGGGGTCGGTCATAATCTTGAAGGCCAGGGCGGAGAAGGGGGCCTCGTCGTCGGCGTGGCGGCAGTCCTCCTCCCCGGTCTCCGGGTTTACGCCGTCGATGGCGGGGATGTCGGTGGGCGCGGGCATGAAGTCCACGATGGCGTCCAGCAGCTTCTGCACGCCCTTGTTCTTGTAAGAGGTGCCGCAGCAGACGGGAACCAGTGCGTTGCTGATGGTGCCCCGGCGCAGGGCGGCGCGAACCATGTCGGCGGGCACGTCCTGCTCGTCCAGCACCAGCATCATGATTTCATCGTCGATGTCGGCGCAGGCGTCCAGCATTTTGGTGCGGTACTCCTGGGCCAGCTCCAGCATATCCGCGGGGATGTCCTCCTCGCGCATATCCTTGCCCATCTCGTCGTAGTACACGTCGGCCTTCATCTCCACCAGGTCGATGATGCCCTTAAAGGCGTCCTCCGCGCCGATGGGCAGCTGGATGGGTACGGCGTTGCACTTGAGCCTGTCGTCGATCATCCGCAGCACGTTGAAGAAATCCGCGCCCATGATGTCCATCTTGTTGACGTAAATCATGCGGGGGACATGGTAGTTGTCGGCCTGGCGCCACACGGTCTCCGACTGGGGCTCCACGCCGCCCTTGGCGCACATGACGGTGACGGAGCCGTCCAGTACGCGCAGAGAGCGCTCCACCTCCACGGTGAAGTCCACGTGGCCCGGGGTGTCGATGATGTTCAGGCGGGTCTGCGGGAACTGGTTTTTGGTGCCGCTCCAGTAGCAGGTGGTGGCGGCGGAGGTGATGGTGATGCCCCGCTCCTGCTCCTGTGCCATCCAGTCCATGGTGGCCGCGCCGTCGTGCACCTCACCGATTTTGTAGTTCACACCGGTGTAGTACAGGATACGCTCGGTGGTGGTGGTTTTCCCCGCGTCGATGTGGGCCATGATGCCGATATTTCTGGTATTCTCCAAAGAAACTTTTCTTGGCATATTCTGCTTCCTCTCTTACCAGCGATAATGGGCAAAGGCCTTGTTGGACTCAGCCATCTTGTGCGTATCCTCGCGCTTTTTGACGGCGGAGCCGGTGTTGTTGGCGGCGTCCATCAGCTCGGCTGCCAGACGCTCCTTCATGGTTTTCTCGCTGCGCTTGCGGCTGTAGGTGGTCAGCCAGCGCAAACCGAGGGTCTGGCGGCGGGCCGGACGAACCTCTACGGGCACCTGGTAGGTGGCGCCGCCCACGCGGCGGGCCTTGACCTCCAGGGACGGCATGATGTTTTCCAGCGCCTGGGTGTAGACCTCCATGGGATCCTTGCCGGTCTTGTCTTTGACAATGTCAAAGGCGCCGTACACGACCTTCTGGGCCACGCCCTTTTTGCCGTCAAGCATAATGCTGTTGATGAGCTTAGTGACTAAGACGGAATTATACAGCGGGTCGGGCAGAACCTCCCGCTTGGGTACGTTTCCTCTTCTGGGCACTTCGCTTCCCTCCTTCATATAAAATGATTTCATAGGTACTCGAAGTCAAGTGAATTCACTTTGTCTCCGTGTAACGGACAGGCCCCCGGCCTGTCCCTTTGTGCCTGGTTAAGAAAACGCCCCTCATATATGGAGAAACGCATTCCGAACAGGCGATGCGCTGGGATTGCTCAGGATTACTTCTTGCCGGCTTTGGGGCGCTTAGCTCCGTACTTGGAGCGGCCCTGCATACGGCCTGTGACCCCCTGGGCATCCAGGGTGCCGCGGATGATGTGGTAACGAACGCCGGGCAGGTCTTTGACACGGCCGCCGCGAATCATAACCACAGAGTGCTCCTGCAGATTGTGGCCCACACCGGGGATATACGCCGTGACCTCATAGCCGTTGGTCAGCTTCACACGGGCGATTTTACGCAGTGCGGAGTTGGGCTTTTTGGGGGTGGCGGTACGAACGGCGGTACACACGCCGCGCTTCTGGGGAGAAGGCAGGTCGGTTTCCCGGTTCTTCAGGGTGTTCAGGCCATGCTGCATGGCAGGGGACGTGGACTTGTAGGTCACCTTTTCACGGCCCTTGCGGACGAGCTGGTTAAACGTAGGCATAATCTTCCTCCTTTCCAAGATGGTATTATTTTATACAGAGTAAGGAAACCTTATTCTGAATAAAACCGAAATCGGCAAATTCCCTCCGGCGGGAATCCATGCTGCCGCCCGTTCCAGGGCGGCGGGCGGGCTTATCCGCCCTTTTGCGGCGGTGTTCGCTCTTTCGCGCGGCGGCGATGCCATTTTACGGTGCGCGGGGCTTGCCCTGTTATTTCATACTCTCTTCAGATTAAAATGGGACATTTTAATCTGAACTTTTGAAGCGTCCAAGAGCCGCGCAAAAGCGCGGTTGACGCTTCAAAAGGCGTCTCATACGAAATCTACGCCGTTGCGACGGCTATTAAAACAAGCCATTTTTAAGGAA
>JAJPXI010000163.1 GCA_021205585.1 Oscillospiraceae bacterium | reverse complement strand
CCCCCAGCACCACCGCCGCCGCCACGCCGCTTCTGGCCGCCGGGACGGACACCCGGAAATAGGTCTCCACCGGGGTGGCCCCCAGGGCCAAGGCGGCGCTCTCGTACTCCGGCGGCACCGCGTCCAGCGCGGTCAGGGACACCTTGACGATGGAGGGCAGAACCATCACCGCCAGCACCAGAATGGCCGCCAGCAGGCCGGCCCCGTCGGGGACGCCGAAGATCCTGCGGATGGCCGGTACCAACACCAGCATTCCCACCAGGCCGTAGATGACGGAGGGGATCCCCGCCAGCAGGCTGACCGCCCCGTCCAGCGCCGCCCGAACCCTCGGTTCCGCCAGCTTGGACAGGTAGACCGCCGTCAGAAACCCCACCGGCACCCCCAGCGCCATGGCCCCCGCCGTCCCATAAACGCTGGTCAGGAGGAAGGGCAGGATGCCGTAGGCGGCGGGCTGGGCCGTGGGGGCCCATTGGCGGCCAAACAGAAAGGGGATCAGGCCGATTTCCCGGATGGCCGGGAGGCCGGAAGCCACCAGGTAGACGGTAATCAGCAGCACGCAGCCCACTGTCACCAGCCCCAGGGCCAGGAAAACCCCGTGGGCGACAGCTTCAACCAGGTTTCTCCGTCTGTTCAAAGCGTTTTCCCCCTTTTTACACCGCCGGAACAACCCCCGCCTGGGCAATCAGTCCGGCGGCCCGCTCGGAGGTGGCAAAGTCAAAAAACAGCTGGGCGGCCTGGGACAGGGGCGCGTCCGACCGGGTCACCAGCAGGAAGGGCCGCCGGAGGGGGTAGCTGCCCTCCCGCACCGCCTCCTCCGTTGGGGCCGCCCCGTCCACCAGAATCGCCCGGACGGTCTCCCCCACCGCATCCAGGGAGGCGTAGCCCACGGCGTTGGGGTTGGAGGCCACGGTGGCAACCACGTCGCCGGTGGAGGTCAGCTCCTGGCTGTACCGGCACAGCCCGCCGGTGCCGGTGGCCGACTCAAAGCCGTCCCGGGTGCCGCTGCCCGCCTCCCGGCCCACGGGGACGACGGGGGCGTCCCGGCCCCCCACCTGGCTCCAGTTGGCCGCCTCCCCGGTGAAAAGGGCGGCCAGCTGCTCCATGCTCAGCCCCTCCACCGGGTTTTCCAGGTTGACCACAACGGCCACCCCGTCGTAGGCCAGCACCGTCCCCACCAGGCCCCGCTCCTGTTCCTCCTGGGTCAGCGCCCGGCTGGACAGGCCGATTTCACACCGCCCCTCGGCCACCGCCGCAATGCCGGAGCTGGAGCCGGTGGGGTTGTAGCTTACCGCGCCGCCGTACTCCTCCTCGAAGGCCTCCTTCAAAATGCCCAGAACCTTCTCCATGGAGGAGGAGCCGTCGGTGGAGACCGTTCCGGCGGCGGCGCAGCCCGCCTGGAACGCCAGCAGCGCCGCGAGCAGCAGAAAAGCAACAGCTTTCTTCACAGGCAGTCTCCCCCTTCTCCCATGTCTTTTTTTATAGGGAAGCACTGATTAAATGCGTCTGCGGCGGCTGGCGGAACTTTTCCGCCAAAAGTGCGTTGCAAAAGTTTGACATACATACAGTATGCCTGCACTTTTGCGCCTTCTTTTGTCGCAAAATTTCTCGCCATCCGCTCTTGCCGATTTAATCAGTCCTTCCATAGTATTCGCCAAAAGGGGAAAACTATGATTGCGCCCGAGGCAAAAAATTTGGGACAGGCCATGCAAAGCCTGTCCCAAATTATCACATTCACTGCGCTGAAAAAGCCGGCCCGCCGGCGGTATAACGGAATTGCGAAGCCCGCCGGGTCAGCGGCAGTAGGAGTCGGCCAGGGCCTGGAAGGCGGGCAGGGACTGTTCCACCCGCTGGGTGGGGACGCAGAAGGAGATGCGGGCGTGCCCCGGACAGCCGAAGCCGCTGCCGGGGACGATCAGCAGATCCAGGGCCCTGGCCCGTTCGCAGAAGGCCACGTCGTCCGGCTCCAGGGTGCGGGGGAACATATAAAAGGTGCCCTGGGGGGCCACCACATGGTAGCCCATCTCCCGCAGCGCCCCGGCCAGCAGCCGGGCGTTGCGCTGGTAGATGCCGATATCGCTGGTCAGGCCGGCGCACTGGGCGCAGACCCGCTGGAACAGACTGGGGGCGTTGACATAGCCCAGCGCCCGCCCCGCCCCGGCGATGGCGGCGTACACCTGGGCAAACTCCTCCACCTGGTCGGGCACCAGCACATAGCCCAGCCGCTCCCCCGGCAGGGACAGGGACTTGGACCAGGAGTAGCACACCAGGGTGTTTTTGTAAAAATGGGGCAAGTAGGGCACCTGCACCCCGTCAAAGACAATCTCCCGGTAGGGTTCGTCGGCAATCAGATAGATGGGGTGGCCGAACTCGGCGGATTTTGTCTCCAGCAAATCCGCCAGCTGCCGCGCCGTCTCCTTGGAGTAGACCGCGCCGGAGGGGTTGTTGGGGGAGTTGACCAGCACCGCCTTGACGCGGGGGGTCAGGGCCCGCTCCAGCAGGGGAAAATTGATTTGAAAGGCCTCGATGTCCGCATCCACCAGGGTCATGGAGGCCCCGGCCTTTTCGATGAACACCTGGTATTCCGGGAAATAGGGGGTCGGCACGACGACCTGGTCGCCGGGGCAGGCCAGCCCGTTCAGGCAGCAGCACAGCGCCGCCGCCGCCCCCACGGTCAGGTACAGGTTATCCCCGGTGACCCCCGCCTGGAACCGGGCGTTCAGGCTGTCGGCAATCTGCTGCCGGGCCTGGGCGTCCCCCTGGGCGCTGGTATACCC
>JAJPXI010000104.1 GCA_021205585.1 Oscillospiraceae bacterium | reverse complement strand
TCTTGTGCAAAATCATTGCCAGCCGCCGCAGGCGCATTTAATCAGTGCTTCCTTAGAAAGGGCCGGCCCGGATGGGCCGGCCCCCGCTTTTGCTGCGGGGTAAAATTTTTTGAAAATTTGGTGTATACATTTCTTCGAAAGTGTGTTATACTTATATAGATAGTTGTGACAATCTGCACGGGGTTCCCGTGCTTTTTGATAAAACGCGAAACGCTCGGTTGCGGCCGCGTTCTCGCCCAGGTGGGACAGGGCCTGGGCGCAGGGCGCTTTTCCCCGCGTCCGCGCGCGCCGCACGAAATTTGTAAAGGAGTATTTATGGCAGAAAAATTGAAAATCATCTCATTGGGCGGTCTGAACGAAATCGGGAAGAACCTGACCGTCTATGAGTACGGCAACGACATCATCATCATCGACGTGGGCATGGGCTTCCCGGACGACGATATGTATGGCGTGGATGTTGTGATACCCGATTTTACCTACTTGATTAAAAACAAGAGCAAAATTCGGGCCATCTTCCTGACCCACGGCCATGAGGATCATATCGGCGCCATCCCCTACCTGCTGCGCAGCGTCAACGCGCCCATTTACGCCACCCGGATGACGGCGGGGCTGGTGCGGCTGAAGCTGGAGGAACATCGCCTGCTGGACAGCACCCAGCTGATCACCTGTGAGGCGGGGGAGGTGGTGCGCGCCGGAAAGTTCAACGTGGAGTTCATCCATGTGAACCACTCCATCGCCGACTCGGTGGCCTTCGCCATCCACGCCCCCGTGGGCGTGGTCATCCACACCGGGGACTTCAAAATCGACTCCACCCCCATCCAGGGCGGCATGATCGACCTGGCCCGACTGGGTGAGCTGGGCAAGCAGGGAGTGCTGGCCCTGCTGTCCGACTCCACCAACGTGGAGCGCCCCGGCTTTACCAAGAGCGAGCGGAGCGTGGGCGAGTCCTTCGACGCGTTGTTCCGGGGCTGCGACGAGCGCATTATCGTCACCACCTTTGCCTCCAACGTGGACCGCATCCAGCAGATTATCAGCATTGCGGCCAAGTACGGGCGCAAGGTGGCCATCACCGGCCGCAGTATGGAAAATGCCATCCGGGTGTCCACGGAACTGGGGTACATGAAGGTTCCCGACGGGATCCTGGTGGATTTGAACCACATTAAGACCCTGCCCAAAAACAAGATATGCATCATCACCACCGGCAGCCAGGGAGAGACCATGTCCGCCCTGACCCGCATGGCGTTCAACACCCACAAGCAGGTGGAAATTCAGGCGGGGGACCGGGTCATCCTGTCCGCTTCGGCCATCCCCGGAAATGAAAACGCCATCGGAAACGTCATCAACGAGCTCTTCCGCAAGGAGGCCGAGGTGGTCAACGAGCGGCTGGGAGAGCTGCACGTTTCCGGCCACGCCTGCCAGGGAGAGCTGAAGATCATCCACGCCCTGCTGAAACCGAAATTCTTCATCCCCGTCCACGGGGAGCAGCGCCATCTGAAAACCCACGCCAAGCTGGCCCGGGAGATGGGCATGTCCCCTCGGAACATCCTCATCAGCGACATCGGCAAGGTCATCGAGCTGACCCCCAACTCCATCAAAATCAACGGCACCGTGCCGGCGGGCAAGGTGTTCGTGGACGGCTACGGCGTGGGTGACGTGGGCAGCGTAGTCCTGCGGGACCGCAAGCACCTGGCGGAGGACGGCATGATTGTAGTGGTCGTCTCCCTGTCCGGCAGCGACGGGGCGTTGGTCTCCGGCCCGGACATCATCACCCGGGGCTTTGTCTACGTCAAGGAGTCCGACAGCCTGATGGAGGAGCTGCGCACGGTGGCCCTGGAGGCCCTGAACCGCTGCCAGGCCGGCGGCGTGGCCGACTGGACGGGCATCAAATCGGCCATCAAGAGCGACATCTCCGGCTTCCTGTACAAAAAGACCAAGCGCAACCCCATGATTTTGCCCGTTATTATGGAGGTATAAAACGCCTGATAAAAGGGCCTGCGGCGGATTCCCCGCGCAGCTTCTTCAGGAGCGGGGATTCCCCTGCGGCGTTCCGTCGTATGTGAAAGCGGCCCCCTGCCTTTTGCCGGGCAGAGGGCCGCCGGAATTTTGCCGGACGCAGGCTGATACCGAAAAATTCCAGGTGTTTTTGAAATGTAACAATGCTGAAAACGTGGCACATACGGAGAAAAATTGGACTTGACATGGGGCTTGTTCCCCGGTTAAAATAATAGTGCGATATGACTGACGGAAGTGGATTGAACCACATGGGAGTATCGCCTTGATTGCCGACCGTCTGGGCGCACTGCCAAATTTGCCGCAGCGCGCTCTTTTTGCGCCTGCGGAAGAAAAAAGGAGCATGCCATTATGAAGTCCGATATTGAAATCGCGCAGGAAGCTGTTATGCTGCCCATCCCGGAAATCGCCGCCAGGCTCGGACTTTCGGAGGAATGCCTGGAGCCCTATGGCCGTACCAAGGCGAAAATCGACGTGACCTCCCTCCGAAATACACCCCGCAAGGGCAAGCTGATTCTGGTCACCGCCATCAACCCCACTCCCGCCGGAGAGGGGAAAACCACCACCAGCGTGGGTTTGGCCGACGCGCTCTCCCTGCTGGGGAAAAAGACGGTGCTGGCCCTGCGGGAGCCGTCCCTTGGCCCGGTGTTCGGCATCAAAGGGGGCGCGGCCGGCGGCGGCTACGCCCAGGTGGTGCCCATGGAGGACATCAACCTCCACTTCACCGGCGATTTCCACGCCATCGGCGCGGCCAACAACCTGCTGGCCGCCATGCTGGACAACCACATCCAGCAGGGCAACG
>JAJPXI010000073.1 GCA_021205585.1 Oscillospiraceae bacterium | reverse complement strand
GTACAGAATCGATATTCTGTCATAAAGGGCCGATTACACCCGGTGGAGCCGAACCTGAACGAGCGATAACCGGGACAAAAATGAAATATTTCAGCCTATGTTCTGAGCCTTTCCACCTACGGCTGCGCTATGGTGGTCTGAGCCGATAGAGCGTTACCGAAAACGGGGCGCTTTCCGATGCAGAGAAGGAATGTAGTCTCAGCTGTTCCGGCCTCCGTGTGGATGCCGGACAGTTGGTCATGCCGCACCCTTTCCTGCAAGAGGGTGCGGTTTTTGTATTCGCGTACATAATCGGGGGATGCAGATGAAAAAGAAATCCGAGTATCAAAAGCAGATCGACGACAGGGAGCTAAGCTCGCAGATCCAGATGCAGATCGAGGCGGAGTCCCGCAACCTGTTCAAAAGCGAGGTCCGACGACGACACGCCATGTCCGCGGGAGGCAAAAAAATCGCCATGCTTGTGGTGGTGCTCCTGGTTCTGTTTGCGGCCAGCATTATGCTGGTGCCAATCGGAAACATCAGCCTGTGGGCCTGGCGGCAGGAGGTCATCGGCCGCGTCAGCGACCTGTTCTCCCTGACGCTGGCCTCCCGATGGAGGATCTGCGCCTACGCCGCCATGGTTTTCGTGGGCATGGCCATGGCCACCTGCGGCGCGGTGTTCCAGGGGGTGTTCCAGAACCCCATGGCCTCTCCCACTACCCTGGGCGTGCAGGCGGGAGGGACCCTGGGCGGACTGGTGTACATCCTGTTCTTTTTGGACGGGGCTACTCTGACCTTTTACACAGACCATCTTGTCGATTTTGGCGATGGTAACGCTATCTTTGTCGCAAGCGGCAATGAGATCCTCAACTACTACGAAAGTCTCTCCCAATATCAGGAGTTTGCGGTGCAGATATGGGAGGTTCTTGGCTGCTTCTTCGGCGTGGCCCTGATCGTGGGCATTTCCATGATGTCAGGCAAGGGAAAAATCAGTACGGTGGCCCTGATGCTGGCGGGGAGCATTTTCTCCACCGTAGTCAACCAGCTGGGTCAGACCGTGCAGTACATCATTTTGTACAACAAGCCGGAGGAGATGGAGGACGTGCGCTACTACCTTATCTCCGAGCTGCTGGGCAGCTCCTCCGGCATCGACTCCAACATATTGCCGGTGGACGAATTTTTGTGGATGGCCATTCCAATCTCCATCTGTCTGATCGTGCTGTTTTCCATGACGGGCAAGCTGAACATTCTCATGTTCGGAGAGGACGAGGCCCGGGCCATGGGGGTACCGGTGCAGACCTACCGGATCATCTTCATTGTGTTCTGCACCCTGGCCAGCGCTGTGGTGCTGTCCTTCTGCGGACAGGTCAGTATGCTGGGCTTTCTCATCCCCCACCTGGCCCGGTTTTTGGTGGGACCGGACTTTAAGTATCTGGTGCCGGCCTCGGCTTTGATGGGCGGCATTACCACGCTGCTGGTCTGGGATTTCTGCTGCGTATGCAATGAGATCGAGAGCTTTAATATGTACACCGGCGTGGTGTGCTGCATCCTGTCCGTCATCTTTATCCTGTTCTATAGGAGGAATCGCCATGCCGACTGGAGTTGAGGAGATCCGACGCATTTTGCGTGCGGACAAAAAGCAGGGCCGGGGACTGCTGGCGGTGTCGATCGTTTTGCTGGTGGCTCTGTGCATCGTGACCCTCTGTTTTGACTACCAGCAGTGGATCGACTATGCCACCGTCCAATGGATCACACCCTGGGACGCCGCTCAGAGCATCTATTACGCCGTAAAGCTGCGGCTGCTGTCCTGGTTCAGCGCCGGGAGCGACGCCTGGTATGAAACCTTTGACATTCTCTACTGGCAGCTGCCCAACGGGGCGGAGCCGATGAACCGGTTGCTCCAGCTGCTTTTGACCATGCTGTCCGGGGCGGTGCTGTCCGTGTCGGGAGCAGTTTATCAGTCGGCCATGCGCAATCCCATGGCTGTACCCACTATGCTGGGTGTGACCTCCAGCGTCAACCTGGCCAAAATGCTGGTGCTCTACTATGTGGGCATCACCGCTTTGACCACCATGACCTGGCAGCTGTATGCCCTGTGCTACGGTATGGCGGCGGTGGTGCTGATTATCATTCTGGCGGCGGGCAAGCTGGCGGGAGGAAAAAAAGTGTCGGTGGTGGATATGCTCCTGGCGGGCACCATCATCAACCGGCTGATCCAAAGCTATGTCAACTACCTGCGGGATCAGATCGACGAGGACACCCTGATGGCCTACCAGGAGCTGAACGAGCGGGCCTACGACGTGTTCAACCAGCTGCAGAGCCTGGCCGTTCTGCTGGGTGTGACTCTGGTCATCATGACGCCCATTTTGCTCATGCGCTTTTCTTATAACGCCATCAGCTTTGACGACGACGACTCCCGCTGCCTGGGCATCAGCCCCAACGCCATGCGGGTGTATGCCATTGTAGCCGGGGCCATTCTGACCACCGCCGCCATGATCCACTATGGCAACATCGGCACCCTGGCCCTGATCGTACCCCACATCTGCCGGTACACCTTCGGCGCAGACTTCCGCAAGGTGCTGGTCAACAGCGCCTTTTACGGAGCCTTCCTGCTGGTGGTCGGCTGGTTTATCTCAAACTTCACCTGGATCGGTGACTATCAAATCCCTGTTGGCAGCATCATCAGCCTGATCGTGGTGCCCGTGCTGATCTGGTTCAGCTGGCGGCAGAAGCGGGGCTGGGAGTAACACCATATATTTTGTTTTAAGGAGGACTTTATTATGCAGGAAGCAACAAAGGAGAAGGAGCAGGGCGGCCAGCAGGCCGCCGTGGAGGCCCAGGCCGGGCCGACGTCAAACCAGGAGGAGCAGCTGCTGCCCGACGGCCAGACCCGCCTGACGCCGGAGGAGGCCGC
>JAJPXI010000212.1:3956-20230 GCA_021205585.1 Oscillospiraceae bacterium | reverse complement strand
GGAGGCCAGGTAGAGTGGGATGTTCCGGGCGGTGTCCGTTTTACTCCCGTGTCCAATAGTGGTAACCCCCCCCCGCTGGAAATTTTGCGGGATCGGCTGCTCTGTCTCTCGATGTCCGTCTCATGCTCATCCTGACTTCCTCCTGACCACGTTTCTGCCCGTTCAGCGGCTGCTGTCAGCGGGTCATGTCTCTGCGTCGCTGGTTAAACTGATGGATGTTCCGGTGATTGCTCCGGACAGGTCTGTCTGGTGGTTCACATAGAAGACTTGGTCTAAGACGACTGTATTAAATACTCCATTGGTGCAGCTCAGGCTGATTTTCAGGGTATAGAGCCCGGCCGCAGGCGGGTCTTCGTCTTTGTCTTTGTCTTCGTCTTCGTCTTCGTCTTCGGCATTGGCACAGGCGGGGAGGGTCACGGTCCATGTGTTCTCCTCCTTTGTGTCCGCTGTGACGGTGCAGGTCACGTCCGTGCACTCTGTGCCCTCGGCGTCGCAGACCTGGGCGGTCAGCGTAAGGCCCTCTGCCGTCTCTCCTCCCGACGACGGGGGCTCCAGGGTCACGGTGTAAGCGAGCTCTGACGACGCGCCCAACAGGGGCAGCTCCGGGGGAGAGACTGTCAGCGTGGCAGTCAGCGTATCCTCCTCTTCCTCTCCAAGCGAGGCCAAAACTATTACCCCCTCGTCTGGGCCCGGCGTCGGGTCGACCAGCTCCTTCTCGGCCCAGCTGAACTCCTGGGTGCTGCTTCCGGTGGTGACGGCGGCGGCGATGTACTGCCCATTCTCCTGCCGGGCAAAGGAGGGGGTCAGGGCGCAGGCCGCCGCAAGCAGCAGCGCCGCCCCGCCGACCATCCATTTTTTCGCGCCCATTGCCCCACCTCCTCAAAACCGTTTAACCGCTCTCCGCCGCCTGGGTGACCATCAGCTCCAGCAGCGCTTCCTCCTTGCAGCCGGACACAGTGACTGTGACCTTTGTCCCGCTCTCCCCTGGCGACAGGGTCAGCTGAGCGTCCTCGTCGTAAAACCGGTAGATCCATCCGGCTCCAAAGCTCTCATACAGGGTGGAGCCGGGGGAGATTGCCGCCATCTGCACCGTATATGGGGATGTGGAGCCGTCCACGCTCAGCGTGACCTCCCAATCCGTCGGCTCCGCTTGACACAGCGCCAGCACGCTCAGGCAGGCGCTCCCGGAGCCTTTCAGGGTGCAGGTCAGGGTCAGCGTCCCGTCCTCCCCCAGGACCCAGGCGGGGGTGCCCTCTGCCCCGTCGGTGATGGTAAATGGGCTCACCGTCCCGGCGGTGATGGTCACCGCCGCGCTGTATTTCCCCTCGATGCTGTACCGGGCGTACACCACCCCGGAGAGGACCAGCAAAACCGCCGCAAACACTGCCGCTCTGGAGAGGGCCCGGTGTTTCCTCGGGTTCATTCGCCGCTCACCCCGCTTTCGATGGTGACGGTTCCATTTTCCAAAATCATGGCCGTCTCACTGGCGTCGATGGTCAGACCGCCGGAGTAGTTCACGCTCAGCCCGCTCAGGTTGACCGCATCGCCGGAGGGCATCCATGTGACGGAGCCGCCGCCCGCGGTCCACGTCCCGCCCGTCAGGGTCAGCGCGCCGCCGGAGGCCACGGAGAGAACCGTTCCATCCGTCATTGTGGAGGTCAGGGTACCGCCGTTCAGCTTAATGGTCAGGGCCACATTGGCCGGGACCTGGAGGGCGGCGGACAGCACATTGTATGTCTCATCCTCCTCCTCCGGCTCGGTCAGGTCCAGGGTAATATAGGTGTAGGTGTCCGATTCCGAAGCGGACAGCTCACTCAGCAGCTCCAGCAGCTCCGGCGCGGTGGTGACCAGGTAGTCCGCGCCGGTGTTCCGGGCAATGGAGAGGTGGATTTGAACCGCCGGCTTGTTCTCTGCGGCGCTGTTGGAGGTGCTGGGAAAGGTCAGCTCCGTGTCGTAGGCGTTGGCGGCGAGGATCTCCTCCTCGGTGCACAGATAGAACCAGATGCCCTCATCCGGGTCCACGCAGTACCAAATGCGGCCTTCGCTATCTACCTCTTGTTTATAACCATTTGTATAGCCGTCCTCCTCGCAGACATAGCCGTCTGTCTCGGTCAGCTGGGTTAAGAACTCTTCCAGGGTAACACCGTCGATGCTCTCCAGGTATCCGTTATCGTCAAACGCGGCGGTGTCGTAGTCGTACTCGATGGGGCGCAGGTACTCGGTCACCGAGTTCCCCTTGTCGTCCTCGCTCAGGCGCACATAGTAGCCCAGCACGTCGTTGACCCATTGCCAGCACAGGGCCGGGGTGTCCTCATCGGGCAGCTCCAGGGTCTGCCCCGCCAGGACCGTCCACCCGTAGCTGTCGGAAGAGCTGAGGTAAATGCGCGCCACGCTCTCTCCGTTCACCGTGGCCCCCTGGTCCACATAGAAGTAGATCCGCTGCTGCATTTCCTCCTCCAGGGCGGATTTGTCCACCAGGGCCGTGACGGTCACGGAGCGGGTGTCGTCCAGATTTTTCACAGAAAAGCTGATCTCCCCCTGGTCGCCGGGCAGCACCTCCAGGTCCTCATCTGTCAGCGTGATCCAGCCCTCCATGTCCATGCTCTCCGCCGTGAAGGTCAGGGTTTGGGCCTCCACCACATTGCTGTACCAGGCCACGGACATGGTAAACACCATCACCGCCAGCAGCGCCAGCAGCACGGCCGCCAGCCCCGCCCGGATGAACAGGCTGCGGTGGATGCGCCGCACCTGTTGTTTGGATTGGTTTTGCCTTTTCAGCAATTTCATGGCTCTTCTCCCCGCAGCTGCTCGATCAGCTCCTGCCGGATGGACTCATACATGGCCTGGTATTCCTCCGGCGTCAGCCCGGCGCTCTCCAGCCGCTTTTGCTCCCGCTCCTTCTCGTCGATCTCCCGCATCAGCGCATCAATCTCCCGCCGGAATCTGAGCATCAGCAGGCGCATCACCAGAACCAGCAAAATCATCGCCGGCACCGCGATGCAAATGAGAAACCCCATTTTGCTTGTGAGAACGCTCAATCCGCTCATAAGAATATTCCCCTCTGATGAATGCCAGACCACCCGGCCGATCAGGGCCTGTTCGGTGACATAGGCGGCGTCGGCCACGGTGTTCGCGTCTCCCTGGGTGGTCAGCACCCTCTGGCCGGAGGCATCGGTCCCCACGGCGATGACCCGGTGGGTGTTCACATAGCCCTGAATGGCGGCGTCGGAGGAGATGAAGCACACGATGTCTCCCACCTCGATCTCCCCGATGTCCGTCTGGCGGGCGATGACCAGGGACCCCACCGTCAGCGTCGGCTCCATGCTGCCGGTTACCACCCGGAAGGCACTGAACCCGAACACAGACGCATATCCCTTGACCTGGATCTGAATGGCGATCGCGGCGCACAGGCATATGACCAGCGCCAGAAAAACCGTGCTCGCTCGGTCGAGAATTTTGAAGCACTTCTTTTTTTTCTCACCTTGAGGCCTCATGGGATCATTGACTCTCTCCTGCTAACTCCAGGCGCACCAGCAGCTGGACGGTCTGGGCCTGGCTGACGCAGTCGGCATCCTGGCCCTCAAGCCAGATAAATATGCGGATGCGCTGGGCGGTCTGAGCTTCCAACTGCGTGATAGCCACGTCGCCGGCGGCGCCGCTTGTCGCGAGCGCGTCCATGGCCTCCTTTTCAACGGTTCCTGTTCCGGCGCTGTCGAGCAGGCCAGTCAGGGCGGCGGTGCTCTGGAGGAACCGCCCGCGCTTTACATAGTCGTCCAGCTGGTACTGTATGGCGCTTAAAAAACCGGACACTGTGGGGTTCGTCTGATTCAGCGCCCACACATTGTATTGGGTTGCCAGGTTGACGCCGCTGCTGTCCTCCCGCCAGGCGCTGGTCAGCTGAACGGCGGTGATGGCCGTCACGTCCTCCGTGTCCCCCTCGGCGGAGACGATGGCCTGGGTGGCCGCGTAGCCGCCGGAGGCATAGGCGGCGCTGGTCAGCTCGCCGCCGGCGTATGTATAGCTCTCAGCGGAGGCGTCGTGCCAGTCCGCGTTGGGCTCGTAGATGGTAAAGTCCGTCGTCTCCCCGCTCCAGTCCTCGTCGCTGGTGCCCTGGAGGGCCTGAACCTGTTCGTCCGCCTGGTTGGAGGCGAAGTAGGCGGACACTGCCTCATCGTCGCTGCCGGAGAGAACCAGAAAGCCCACCCGGACGCTGGCCGCCGAGGCGTCCAGCTGGTAGTCCGTCTCATCCCCGGCCGTCAGGTCGGGCACGGAGAGGACATAGCTGCCGTCGGCGCTGTCCTCCTCGCCCACGCTGATGTGCAAATCGTAGTCCGCGCCGGGAGAGAGCAGCCAGATATCGTAGTAGACAAAGCACCCATCGCCCAGCCCGCCGTCCTCGTCGGTGCCGTCCACGGCCAGGGCGGCCGCGTCGGCAAAGCCGGTCAGCTCGCCCAGGCTGCCGCCATAGACGGGCTGGAACCAGTTCAGCCCGTCCGCGGTGGAGACGGGGGTCAGCACCGCGCCGGAGCTGGTCAGGGTCAGGCTGTCGCCAAACTCTCCGGGGAGGTGGACGGTGTTTTGATTTTCATCGGTATAGACCGTGTCCGCCGCGATCTGGATGGTGCTCCGGCCGGAGATCATCACCGAAACCCCGTCGATCACCGGGCTGGTGGAAACGCTCATCCAGGCGTAGGTCCCCACGGACACCATGGTCAGCGACAGCAGGGCCAGCCCCGCCGCCCAGGCCAGCTTGGCGGTGGGCTTTCCCGGCGAGGAGGAGAGGGCCTTGCGGTGCTTCCACAGCTGGAGCAGATCTCTCCCTCTCATGGCAGCTCCACCCGCTTTCTCTCCGCGGCCTGGGCCGCCGCCCGGCGGCGGGCGGCCAGGTGCTCTTCCAGCTCCTGGCGGAAGCGCTCCGCCTCCCTGGCATAGGGGGCCGCGCGCTCGGCGGCCTGGGCGTCCAGGCGCTCCTGCTCACGCTGCCTGGCCCGCTCCTGCTCCTGCCGGGCCTTCTCCATGGCCTGCTCCTGCTGCAGGCGCAGGGCCTGCTCCGCCTCCCGCTTTTCCCGCTCTCTGCGCTCTCTCTCCTGGCGGCGGCGGCGCTCCTCCTGCTCCATCATCTGCACGGCGTCGGCGTAGTCGTCGGCGGACTGGATCTGGTGCAGCTGCTCGTTGGCCTGCTCCCGCTGGTCCAGCCGGTCGGAAAGGCCGGAGAAAAACCGGGACAGCTCCTTTTGCAGCCGCTGCATTTTCAGCCGCTCCTCCCGCTCGGCCAGGCGGCGCTGCTCCTCCTGCTGGCGGCGCAGCTGCTCCTCCTGCTGGCGCTGGCGCTCCTTTTCGGCCTGCTTTTCCGCCCGGATGCGCTCCCGCTCCGCCTGCTGCTGCTCTTTCAGGCGCTGGGCCTCCTCCCGCTTTCGCTGGGCCTGCTCCTCCACCAGGCGGCGGCGCTCGGCGCTCTCCTCCTTCATCAGGTCCGCCCGGGTCATCTCCTCGATGAGCACCTTGCGCACCTCCACGTCGGGCAGGTTGTAGTCCTCGGTCCGCTCCTCCACGATCTGGTGGATGAACTTGGGCTTCAGCTCCTGCAGGTGCTCCTCCCCGCCGGCGGGCAGGCGGCGGTCGTCCTCGTCGGCCAGGTGGCGCTTCAGGGTCATATACTGAAAGAGCACGCCCATGAAAATATCCTGCTGAAACTCCTCGCTGACGGTGGGGTCCTGGTCCCGGACCAGCAGGGTGTAGCCGATTCGGTCGTAATCTCTCAGGGTGTCGTACAGCTCCGCCGCCTTTCTGTACTGGGGGTTCCTCTTGAGCACATTGGTGCGCACCAGGTTGCCGCGGATTCTGCTCTTTGTGCTCATCTCCCGGGCAAACTGGGTGTTCATCATCATGTCCAGCAGCCGCTGGAGCCGGGCGATTCTGGAGAAGGCGTCCCGGTTCAGCTCGTCGGTCTCCAGAAAGTCGTCCTTTTGGGTCACATGGAAGGACAGTTCCGCGTCCATCTCCTCCAGGGGGCCGGTCATGTGGGTTTTCAGCTTCAGCCTGGCCCCCTGCTCCTGGTTCATGGCCTCCGTCAGGGCCTGATAGCGCACCCTGACAAAGTGGCCGGCCATTTCCAGCACGGTGAACACCACCTGGTTGTCGTACATGGAAACCTGCTTTCCGGCTACTGTTACATTTGTAGCGGTGTTGCCCGTGGAACCCGATTGGCCGTCATTATACGCCGTCGGACCTTGCTCCACCTTTATCTTCTGCAACAGGCGGCTGGGGCGCACCTCGCCGGTGTCCTCCCGGTAGTCCTCCACCAGGTTTGCGTTCTGGGCCAGGTGGCGCACCGTGTCCGGCGTGCATTTTTTCGCATTGGACACATTGACCAGGATCTCCTCCTCCTGAATCACCTGTATAGGGGCCGAGACGATGGATTGCAAGGCCGGAATCGCATCCTCTATGCTCTCGATCCAGTCCTCATCGATGTGCTTTTCCAGGTGGCGGTTGGAGAAGTCGATCTCGGTCTCCGCCGCGGCCAAAGTTTGCATGAAATACTGGTAAAACTCCGTGCTGCCCACCGTTTTTAGCAGGCTGTCCACAAACCGGTCGTACATCGGGTCGATCAGCGCACGGGTCTGTTTGGTGGCATTTTTTATCCGGTTGCCTTCCTCGGCCATTTTGGATTCCCCCCCTCTGCATGGATGTAAGCAGGGTACCAGGGCAGCGCTCTTTTCCATTGGCTACGCGAAAAGATTACTCCCCCATGTTTTTCTTAAGGACTTCAATATACCGCTTGCAGTTGACCATGGTGTTTTTTCCAAACTGCTTATCCAGATAGGCGCTCAGCTTGTTCAGCGTATCTCTCATATAACCCAGGGACAGGGACTCCATCTTGCGCAGCACCTTTTTGGCCACGATGAAGTCGATGGCCTCCAGCTCGGTGCCGCCGCAGGCGATGTAACAGGGGATAAAGTCCCGCAGCTGCTTCATCACCCGGTTGCCGAAGGCCAGCTGGAAGTTTTCGATCAGGTAGTTGTTCACCTCATTCAGCTTTTTCTCGTTTTCCTCCGACAGGCTGTACTCCTCCCTGGCCTTCTGAAACAGGTCGATCAGGTGGTCGGTGGAGATGTGGATGGGAGGCGTGGGTTCGCACTCGAAGGCGTCCGCTTGTCGGTTCAGGTCGATGGGGATGGCCCGGTCGTACACCTTGTCGGCCACGGCGAAGGTGGAGTCGTCGTTGTTGATGGTGCCCACGAACCACACGTTGTTGGGAATGTGCACCTTGCCCCGGTCGATCAGGCAGGGGTCGTTGTCCCACATGGCGGACACGATGTCGATGTTCCACTCGCTCTCCAGGGGCATTTCCAAAATGGAGAGCATTTCTGCGAAGTAGTACTCCACCCGGGCGATGTTCATCTCGTCCAGGATGACCACATGGGGGTCCCGGTAGTAGTTGGCCTCGTAAATGGCCCGGAGGAAGTCGGTTTCGTTGTATTTTTTCGTAAACTCGTTGAAATAGCCGTACAGCTCCGTGCGCTCCCGCCAGGCGGGCTGCACGCTGACCACGGAGGCGTCGTTCTGGACAAACTTCCCGAAGGCGTAGGGCAGGGAGGTTTTGCCCGTGCCGGAAATGCCCTGGAGGATGATGATCCGGGCCGTGCCCATGGAGGCCACGAAATAGCGCATCATCTCAATGCTGTAATACAGCTTCAGCTGGGAGGCGGCAAAGCAGCGGAACTGCTCGCAGAACTCCGAGAGGGTGATCTCCCCGTCGTACTCCGGCTTGACATACTGGGTTTTGTAGAAATTGTCCGTCTCCGTCAGGCGGAAGAAGCGGCTGGAGGCGGGGTCCACGCAGGGGGAGTCCACCGTGTTGCGCCGGCCTTCGGCGGCGGGCTGCTGGGACTGCTCCCCCTCTTGCTGCTCCTCCTGGCTGTAGATGGCGTCCAGCATCTCCTGGCTGACCTTTTCCGGCTCCAGGCCCAGCTCGTTGACCTTCATGGCCAGCAGCCGGTCCTTTTCATAGTTGGCCCGGATCAGATCCCGCTGGAGCTGCTTGACCTGGCGAACCACCTCGTCGTACTTTTTCACCGGGATGCGAAAGCGCAGCACATGGCGCAGCAGCTTGGCCAGCCCCCAGAACATGGCCACGATCAGGGCCAGCAGCAGGATGTTGGCCACCACCAGCATCACCCAGTCGGCGGTGCCGAAATCCGGGTCGTAGGACTGGATGATCTTGATGCGCATAGGGTAGTTGACCAGGTAATTCAGAAAGTTGCCGATGTCCAGAATGATCTGCCAGAAGGCTTTGGCCACCCGGCCGAAATCCTGATAGAAGTAACGCAGAAAATTTTCCAAGGGCCCTTCCCCTCTCTCATGTCTCTCATTTTATACTGAGCCGGATTCTCAGGCCCTGTCCCCCTCGTCTTGCCCGGCGGGGACGCTCTGCTCCTCTTGCGCGGGGGCGCTCTCCGGGGCATTTTGCCCCTGCCCGGCGGGGGGCGCCTGGGCGTCGGCCTTCATGGAGGCCAGCAGCTCGGCCTTGATCTGCTCGCGCATCTGGTCTTCGATCTCCTTGCGCTTGCGCTCCCGCTCCTGGTCGGCCTGGGCAGCCACATCCTCCAGCTCGCCCCGCTCCAGTTCGTACTTCAGGCGGTTTTTCACGTTCTGATACTCAAACAGGGTGCGGAAAAACTGGATCAGGTGATACAGGAAGAAGATAAACACCGGGATCAGAATGCAGATCAAAAATCCCGTGCTGGTCTGCAAATAGTCCATGGCCTTTCCCAGGCCGCCGATGCGGACCCAGTAGCGGCCCACGACCTCGCTTTCATGGACGGTCAGGGAGTCCTCGGAGGTGTTGTTATCGCCCTTGGTGGCGAAGATCAGGTAGCCGCCCCCGTCATAAATGGCGGTGATTCTGTGGGTGTTGAGCACCCGTTCCCCGTCGATGACCGTCCAGTAGGTGATGATGTCCCCCACCTCCAGGGTGCTGGGGTCGGACACGCCCTTGTCGATGATCAGATCCCCCGCGTTGATGGTGGGGTACATGGACTCGGTCTGTACCGACAAAACCCGCAGCCCGAAAAAGCTGGGCACCCCGCTGCCGGAGGAGGAGACGTAAGAGACGTAGGTACAAATGGCTGCCAGGATCATAGCCAGCACCAGGATCACATTGATCACCGTGTTGACCACCGGGTGGCGGTGCTTTTGCGCCAGCTCGCTCTCCACCTGCTCGGCCGCCTGCTGCAGCTCCGCCGATGCTGCCGCCTGAGAAGACTTCTTGCTCATGACATTTTTTCCTTTCGTTGCCCGTGGGCTTTTTCGTGATGAATGCTCTGCGTGTTTCCGCGCATACCTGGCGGCGCGCCCGTGCGCGCAGTCAGGTATGCGCCGCGGCGGAACGCTCCGCCGCGGGGGGAGAGGGCGGGCCCTCTCCCGGATTATTCCACGTCCACCAGGCCGGACTGGTTCTCCGTGTCGGCGGCAAACTGGATGGCCGCCGTCAGGTTGTTGGCCTGGCCGATTTGGTTGGTGCAGTCGGTGTCCTGCCCCTCCAGCCAGATGTACAGCTCGATGCGGGCCATGCCGTCGGCGTCCAGGGTGAACAGGGTGGTCTCGTCCAGCAGCTCCCCCAGGCTGGGCACCACCACCGTGCGCTGCACAGGGCTGCTCTCGCTCCAGGAGGAGGTGGTCTGGCGGATCAGGTGGTCGGCGTCGATCAGGCTCCCCCCGTCGATGGAGAGGGTTTCCACATATCCCGCCGTGCCGCTGAGGTGCCCGTCGCAGTTGGGCTCGTAGATAAAAAAGGTACTCGCGCCGCTGGCCGTGTCGTCGCTGTCCACCGGCGTGATGCGCAGGCCGATGCGCACGGCGTACTCCGCCCCCTGGGCGCCGCTGGTGTGGCTGAGTGTGGTCTCGCTCCACACGGGGGTGCCGTACACATAGGTGCCGGAGCCGGACTGGCCGTCGGCCAGGACCACCGCCGGGGACAGGGTGACCGCCACCGGCTGGGCGCTGCGGGCGTAAAAGGTCAGTTTGATGTAGTACATATCCTGTCCGCCCAGGGCGTTTTCCTCGTCGCTCAGGCGGGTGGTGATGCCGGCAATGCGGCCGTCTACGCCGTAGGAGGCGGCGTAAAAGCAGTCCTCGGCGGACAGGTAGGTCACCGGGCGCAGCCCGGCGCTGCCGGAGAGCAGCTGGGAGAAGTCCAGGCTCTGGCCCCAGTCCTCATCCGCCGCGTCGGCGCTCAGGGCCAGCTCCAGGCCGGAGGCGGAGCCGACGAACAGATCCATGTCGCTGACATAGGGGGTTTGGGAGAGGCTGAACCAGGTGTACGTGGCCGCCACCAGCAGCGTCAGCATCCCCATCAGCAGCCACACCTTCCAGGACACCCGGCGGCCGAAGGATATTCTCTTTTTTCCTGCCGCCTGTCCCATGGCTCCTCCTCAAATGGATTGTTCTGCGCCCCCCGACCGGGAACGCGCCCGCCCTGCCGCGGGGGTGGCCCGCGGCAGGGCTGTGTGCTGCCGGCTCCTCAGTTTGGGAGCGCGGCGGGATTGTGCTTATTCGCCTTCGGTGTTGCCAGAGTCATCGGTGCCGCTACCGGTGTCGCCGGAATCGTCACTGCTGCCGCTACCGGTGTCGCTGGATTTGGTGGTGATGCTTTGATAGTTGTTGTAGCTCATGGGCACCAAATCGGCATCCACGCAGAACTGCAGGTTCAGGTCGAAGCTGACCGTGCCGTCGCTCAGAGCGCCGGTGTTGTCCACCTTGGTGCCGTCGATGTACACCACAACGCTGATTTTGCTGGCCGTGTTCTGGCTCAAAGTGGTGATTTTGTCGCAGGACAGGGAATACTTGTACCCGCTGATCGGCTCAGAATTGATCGTGGCGGTGGCCAGCAGGGTCGGCGCAGTCAGGTCTGTTTCATCCATGGTGCTGCCGTCGTAGAAGGCGATGGTGATGGCATTCAGCAAAGCCTCCGGCACTTCAGAGGAAAACTCGATGTAAGAGCCGGAGCCCTCCGTGTCGTCGTCCCCGTCCACCCGGTCGGCCGCATCGGTTTGCAGAGCCAGGGTGCTGGTACCCTCGGCGTTGGTGCGGAAGTAGAAGTCCAGCACATAGCCATAGAAGTCGGACAGTTCGGTGCTGGTAGAGGCAGAGGTGGACTCAGTAGCTGTCAGACTACTTACTGCGCTCACAGCGTTGGTCAGCAGGGAGGTATCTGTGGTCGTCTCAGACTCGGTGGTCAGATAGACCGTCATGCCGCTGTAATCGTAGGAGACCGAGAAGTTGCCGATCAGGCTCGTTACATCATAGAACACGCCGGAGTTGCTGTCCAGAATCAGCGTGTCAGACGCGCCTGAGCTCACATAACTCAGTCCGGCACTGGACAGAACCACCCAGTAGGTGTAAACAGGGACTTCGTCCGTGGACGTCGCTTTCAGCACTGTGGTGCTGCTCGTGGTCAATTTTTGAGTCGTGTTGACAATGAACCAGCTGTTCTCTTTCGTCATCAGCACATCCCAGGCGTACGTCTTCATCTCGGCATATGTCACCTGCGTGATGTCGCTACCGTGCAGGGTCAGAATGGTGTTCAGGCTTTCTCTGGCACTCGCGACCTCCTTCGCCCAGGTCACATAGGCGTTGTAGGCGCTGGTCAGGGATGCATTCACAGTGATGTTCGGGCCAGTCGCACCTTCCGCTGCACCTGCGGTCATGTAGGTCACCAGCTCATCCAGGGAGAGGGCGGAGGCTGCGCTGTAGTATGTATCGTAGGTGGTCTCATCCGTCATGTAGTAGGCCAGATACATATAGGTCAGGCTGGTCTCCATCTGATCCACGGCTTTCTCCAGCCTGGTCACCATGGAATCCCACGTGTTATAATAAGTCTGGGCGTTAGTTCCAATCGCGGTGGACTTATCACTCACCAGGGAATAGGCCATCAGGAAGGCGTAGAATCCGTCCTTATTGTTCGTAATGGAATTGAGTACGTTGCTTCTTGCCGATGAAGCATAGGTGCTGGCCTTGCTCTGGGTCTTTGCCAGCCGGTCCGCCAGCGACAGGGCGGTGGCGGAAGCGCCGTATGCCCGGACGCCGTAAGCGCTGTCGCTGAATGTAGAGCTACTGCTGTTGTAGCTGGCCAGGGTCAGGTCGCTGGACAGAGAGGCGATCCGGCCGTCGGCCCCGTATAACGGGTAGGACAGCAACTCACTCACATCTGTGGCCCCGGAATTGACCGTGGCCAGGTTCAGCTCCAGACCGGTCAAACCGTAAGAGCTGTCGGACAGATCCACCAGGTTGCCCCAGGTGATGTTGGAGTCTGTTACTTTGCTAACCGCCATGCTGTCGCCGGTCGAGCTGGACACAGTGCCGTCCGGATTATCCCAGGTGGTCGAGTCGGCCAGGGCCATCTCCAGGGCGCCGTTGGAACCGACGGTGGTGGTGATGCCCGTGACCTCCGGTGCGGTGGACAGGACATACCAGGCGTAGGTGGTGGTGGCCAACAGAATGCTCGCAATCAGCAGCATGGCGATCGCCGCCATCAGCTTTTTGTGAACCGTGGTGTAGGCCCGGGTTTGTTTGTATGCTGTGTTTTGCATACGGTTCTCCTCCTTTACTTTTAAAAGTGAGATGAATGGTTCGTGGCTTGCGCCACAGGGTATATGTCACGGCGGACGCCGCTGGTGTTCGCGCCCGTCCGATCCATACCGTTGGGTGGTTGGGTGGGCCGCCCCCGCCGAAGGGCGGGAGGGCCTTTGGAAGTTACCAGAATTTCAGGCCGTTGAACAGGCCAGAGAAGAAGCTGGACACACTCTCCCACACGCCGCCCCGCTCCCCGGCTCCGGCGCTGGAGCCGTCGTTGTCGCCGGTGGTGTCCAGGGCGAAGTTCATCTGCAGGCCCAGGTGGCCGCCCACCAGCTCGTCGGTGCAGTCCGGGTCGTCCCCCTCCAGCCAGAGCAGCACGGTGTACTTTCTGTACTCTCCCGGCTGGAGATTCTGCACCGCGCCGCTGACCACCGTCTGGTCGTCCTCAAAGGCGTAGGGCACCACCCGGTAATAGGTCAGGGCACGGCTGGACCCCTGGAAGGACTGGACCTGGCTGGAATCGGTCAGCATGCTGATGAAATCCAGGCTGCGGTAGCCCCGGCTGCTGTCGTTTAGGGCGGGGATGGCGGCGGCGGTGCCGTCGTCATTGGCCTTGGCGAAGATGCGCAGGCCGTCGTCGTCAAAGAGCATGACCCAGGCGGCGCCGGACAGGCTCTGGCTCTCGGAGATGATGTTCAGCTGGTAGGTGTACGAGGCCACCACCTCGCCCTCGTTGCGGCAGTAAAAGGTGTAGGCAAAGTAGTTCTCGGTGGAGGCGTTGCCGTCGATGTCCGCCACAGACAGATCCAGATTGGAGATGGAGACGGGCAGGGCGTCCTCCACATAGTCGGAGTACAGGTAGGAGGAGGTGACGGCGAAGTCCTCACTCTCGCTGAGGACAAAGCCCGCTTTCAGCATATCCTCGCTGAGGTTGATGGTAAAGTTGCCCTCCAGCTGGGTCACAAGGGAGTACAAAAACAGCACCGCCAGGGCTGCCGCCGCCGCCGCCAGCAGGGCCGCCAGGCCCCCCCGGCTGAACAGCCAGGCCAGAAAGGGGGGCAGGCGGATCTTGTCGAAGTACAGGCCCAGGCTGGAGGCCGTGGTCTCAAAGTCCCTGCGGGAGCGCAGACCCTGCTTTCGCATCTGCCGGCGCAGCTTTTTTCGCCCGGCCTTAATCTGCCTGACTTTGCTGCGGGTCAGAACCTGGGTTCCCTGCTTTTTCTTGAACACCGGGCGGCGCTGCTGATCCCCCCGGCTGTCCAGCCGGCTCACGACCCGTTCTCCCGGGCCAGGGCCTCGCGGACAATGTCGTCCTCCTCCAGCATGGCCCCGGTCATGGTGCCGCCGGAGAACACCGCGCCGCTTTCAGCCAGCCAGTTCAGGGTTTCCGCCGTGTCCGCCGCCGCGCCCACCGGGCGCACCCCGGCGGCCAGCAGAGCCTGGATGGCGGCGGCGCCCTCCGGCGTGCCATTGAGCGCCGGGTCCAGGCGGGCCCAGGCAAAGCCCTCCTGGGCCGCCTGCTCCGGGGGGAGCAGCTCCGGGCGGTAGCCGTCCAGCAGCAGGGCCACATCGTGGCGCAGGTAGCGCTGGAGGTTCTCCCGGACGGTTTTGCCCCCCTGGCCCGCTGTGGCCGCGGGGACGGTGAACAGCAGCCGGCTGCGCTCCACAGGCTGGTTTTCAAACAGCAGCTCCAGCCGCTTGAGCTGGCTGGGCAAGGCGTAAAAGCTGGGGAACAGGTTGACCACAATGGCCTGGGCGGGGATCTGGCAGTTGGTCAGCCGGTAGAGGGCGTCCGCCGCCTCATACAGAAAGTAAAAGGACAGTTCCGCCGTCTGCTTGGCCCGCCTGACCATGTCCTCCACCTGGTCCATCCCGGCCCGCTCCTCCGGCTGCCCGGCGTTCAGGGAAAACCAGGCCACGGCCTCGTAGGCCGCCGGAGGCTCCCCGGCCCGGGGGATCAGGGGCCGGTAGGTCAGGCCCATGGGCCGGTCGGGCCTTTTGTCCACCAGGTGGACGGTTTGGGGGAGGGTGCGGCTGTAGTGGATGTACTTTTGATACACCTGGCGGCACTGCTCCCGGCTGCCCTCCAAAATGGAGATCAGCTCCGGGGCGAAGGCCGTGCCCCCCAGGCTCAGCACCTGGGCAAAGGCGGGGTCGAAGGGGCTTTCCGACTTTAGACCGCTGACCGCCTCGTCCAGGGTGCGGGCCAGGCCCACCATGTGGGCGATGGGGCTGATGGCCGCTCCGGCCAGTCCCTGGGGCCAGCCGCCCCCGTCCCAGCGCTCCATGTGCTGCTGGCAGCTCTCCCGCACCATCAGCCACTGGATGTTCCGGGTGAAGGGCTCGTTGCCCCGGCGGATGTCCGCCGCCCGGCTGCCCCAGGGCAGACGCAGGGAGCGGCTGGCGCGCTCCTGGAGCAGGGCGGCCAGAAGCCGGCCCTCTGTGGTGTACTTGCGGTAAACCGCCTGCTCCTCCGGGGAGAAGCCGGTCTGCTCCACCTGGTATTCCTTGGGCACCAGGGCCTTCCCGATCTGGTGGTACAGGCCGCAGCGGTAGGCCACGTCTGCGTGCACCCCCTTCACCCGCCGGGCGCGCTCCGGGTTGGCCCCGCCGTACCCGGCGGCGCAGGCGGCGGTGTAAAGTACCCGGGTGTACTCCGCCACCCGCACCGACTGCTGGCGCACAACCGGCGCCAGGGCGCGGAACGCCCCGTCCCAGCTTTCAAAGTCTCCCTGGCGCCAAGCGCCCTGAGACTGCTTTTCCTGACCTGGCTCACTCATGCCCTCTCACCGGCCTTTCTGCGTTTGCTCGCCCACGGGGGCGCGGGGGCGGGAACTCAACAGTTCCCGCCCTTCCCCCGATCGGATGCTCTCTGTCCAGGCTGCCTTAACCGCACATTCTGATCAGGTACCCATAAGCGTCCAGATACATATTGTGATACAAATCGTAGTTCGAGGTATCCAGAGTGCCATCGGAGGTCACAGTCACACCCTTCACAAAATCA
Source organism: Oscillospiraceae bacterium (assembly GCA_021205585.1). GTDB lineage: Bacteria > Bacillota > Clostridia > Oscillospirales > Oscillospiraceae > JAJPXI01. The sequence continues at coordinate 4,650 of JAJPXI010000212.1, read as the reverse complement.
GCCAGAGCGATGTAACTGCTGCTGCCGCCGTAATTGGCCTTCAGCCGCAGACCACCGGCCAGGTAGAAGGTGAAGCCGTCGCCGCTGTAGCTCTCAGAGGACAGATACGTGCTGTAGCCGCCCGTATCGCCATTGTAGGTACCGACCAAATCAGACAGGTGAATCAAATCACTTTTAAAGGTGAGCTTTGTGCCGCTGCCCGCCAGGTAAGAGGTTGCAGGGATATTCTGAGTGGTTGCTGTGGAATCTGTCACCATTAGTGCGGACAACTGGTCCGTTGTCAGGTTTGCATCGGTGCTGGTGGTCAGCTGAATTTCATTTCCATTCTGAACCAGCAAATCCAGGGTGATTTCGATCGTGCTTTCAGTCAGGCCGAGGGCGATCGCTTCAGCATCGCTCGTGTCGATTTCGATGGAAATCGTCAAAGCCGTGAAGTCTGCATTTCCATCCACATCCATGAACATGTCATTGATTAGGCTGGAGGAGACAAACGCGGCAAAGCTCTTTCCATCGCTCGCTTTCAGCCGAGCGTCGTCCAGCACGATGGTCACGGTGCCGTCCTCATAGGGGATCATGTACTGAATCACGGTATAGTTGGAAACTTCCATGTCCTCGACCACACTGCTGGTTACGATTTTTTCTCCGCACGTGCTGCAAGCGGTCAAATCGGCATTGTAGCTGTGCCCGGTGGCGG
>JAJPXI010000212.1:0-3856 GCA_021205585.1 Oscillospiraceae bacterium | reverse complement strand
GTAGCTGTGCCCGGTGGCGGGGATGGCTACTTCTTTGGTGTTGATATAGGTGATGCCGTTGAAGGTCACGGTGGCGGTGTACACCGTCTTGCCGGCTGCGGTGCTGGTAGCGGCGGTGGTGGTGCTGGTCACAGTGGCGGTCACGGTCTGGGTGTTACCCGCAGTGCTGGTGAAGGCGGCGGTGGCGCTGCTGTAATCACTCGCCCAGGTGAACGCGGGGGCGTTCCAGGTCACGGAGGTGCTGTCGGTCACGGTTTCCACTGTGGCGGTATCCGTCACTGTTACGGTGGCGTCTTTGCTGGTGACCTCCACGGTGCTGACGGTGCCGTCCACAGTGACTTCGCTGCTGCTGGCCACGGTCACGGTGTTCACTGTGGCGGTGTCTGCAACCGTCACGGTGGCGTCATCGCTGGTGACCTCCACGGTGGCGATGGTGCCGGCCACGGTGACGGCGCTCGTGGTGGCGCTAATGGTAGCGCTGGCGGTGGTCACAGTGCCGGTGTTCCCGCTGGTGGTCACAGAGCTTGCGGTACCGTCCACAGTCAGGCCGGACTCGGTGATGGTCACGGTAGCCTCATCCGCCGTAACGCTGATGGAATCGTTGGCTGCGGTGACCGTTACATTCTCGCCGGTGATCGTCGCGGCGGCGGCAGTAGCCGCCCCGCTGACGGTGATGCTGCCCGTGCCCGTGCTCGTGGCCGAGGCCACGGTCAGGGAACTCCCGGTGGGCACGATGAAGTTGACGGAGGAGTCCTCGCCGTGAATTTCAGTGTTTTCAACTTGCGACTCCTTTTCGGTCACGGTGAAATTCACCGTGGTTTTGTCGCTGGCGTTGATCACGGTGTTGGCCGTCCCCGTCACCTCGATGGTGCCTCCCTTGGCTGCGCCGGCGGCCACAAACATATCGCCGCTGCCAGTGACTTTTACGTTACCGGCCGCGATCAGGGTTACGCCGTTTCCGGTATCAAAGGTCTCCATCGTGACAGTATTACCGCCGGTCTTCTCGATATAGGCAGAGTTGGTATAGGCAGAAATCGTCTGGTTCAGCAGGGACATGACTTCGGCGCGGGTCATGTCACTTTTGGCGGACAGGGTTCCCACCTCGCCGGTGGTCGTGCCGGACACATACTGCAGGTTGGCCAGGGCGTACACGCTCTTCTTCGCCCAGTCGGACACGTCGTCTGCGTCAGAATAGCTCTTGCCGGCAGCCTCCTCGTCGATGGAATCGGCGCCCGCGATCTTCAGGACGCGCACCAGCATGGCCATGTACATCTCGCGGCTCATGGTCCCGGTGGGGTTCATGGTGAGGGAGGTTGTACTGGTTCCGGCCATAATTCCGTACTCGTAGCACAGGGCAATATACGGCGCGTACCAGTCGCTTTCATTCACGTCGGTGCAATCTGCAATGAAGGACAAATCCGCGTCGTCCGCGGTCAGACCCAGCAGTTTGGCGAACACGACGGCCGCCTCCGCGCGGGTCATGCTGTTGTTGGGTCTGAACGTGCCGTCCCCGCAGCCGACAACCAGGTCGTAATCGGCCCAGCGCTCGATCGCGGTACCGCCCCAGTGCCAGTTCTCGCTGGTCGTGTCGCTGCTGACGTCGCTAAAGGTGTCGCTGCTGTCGCTGTCGGCGGCGAATGCTGTGGTAACGCACAGGCCAAGCAGCATTCCGGCAACCAGCAGACATGATAAAAATCTTTTCATAAATACTCACTTGCTTCCTTTCCTGAATATTTTTACTCGCCCGATTTCACAATCAGGGCCTGCCGGCCGCTCCTCAGCAGCCGGCGCTGCAGCAGGGACGCAGGGACGGCGCCCGCGCCCAATAATAGGCCTGCGGCAGGCCCCCCGGCCCCGTGTGCCGTGTTCCGCGCATATCCATCACCCCTCTTTCTCCTCCGCACCGGCGGAATCCATCCGCGCACCTTTGCGCCAGGCCGCAACTCTCAATCCGGCTCCGGCTTCGGCTTCGGCATGGGCTGACAGCGCCCCCTCCGGGGAGAGCGCCTGACGGTTTTCGTCCCCTCAGCCCTGTTTCGCGGCCTGTTCCGGTTCCTATACTGCACTACATTCCTGATAATACCAGTCGATAAACTCCTCGTGCCTGACCTCCGCCGGCATGCGGGCGCGGATGGTCTCGCTTTTTGCACTGATACAGGACGAGGAAATACCGCTTTTTCTGGAATGTGATGTAGGCCTCCCATTTCTGCTCTCTGGAGAGAAAGCACACGCCGTTTTTCCCGCTGACGTTATTGGAGCGGAGCTTTTCCCGGCCGGTCTCCAACGCGGGAATCGCGGGCTGAACTTTTTCTGCGCTAGGAGTGCGCCTCATTTCCGCAGACATCTCGAACTCATCTTCGTATCTCTTGATACAATTCTGGTAGACTCATTCGCCCTACGTATACAGAGATAATATATGCTTTCGCTTGCGCTGCTCTTTAAGTAGAATACTTAGAAAGAAATGACCGCTTCCCCCGTTGAGAAATCAAGCAATTTGCGCATAATCCTGACCACGAATTTGACCACCGGTATCAAAGCAGGGCAGCTTATTGACCTGTGCCTTTTTCGTGTCCATAGAGGGATGAATGTAACGCTGCAAGGTGATTTTTACATCAGAGTGGCCCATAATCTCACTGAGGGATTTGATGTCCACACCATTTTCCACGCAGCGCGTGGCAAAGGTGTGGCGCAAGGCGTGGAAGGTGTGATCGGCCACTCCCGACCGGTGCAGCAGCCGCTTATAGCGGTCCAGACAAACCCGTGGCTCCATATACTTGACGGTGCCTGTCAGAACATAGCAGTCATCACTGCAGCGCCGCTGTATAAAATAATGAAAAACCGGGGCGGGCAGCGGGATCCTGCGCAGGGAGCAGTTCGTCTTTGGCGTACCAATGACCACTTTCGTCTTAGAGTCCGCTTGTTCGTCTGTATCTGTGATGCGGGAAAGAGTTTTGCTGATTGTTACAGTTTCGTTTTTGAAGTCGAAGTCCTTCCATTGCAGGGCGCATACCTCACCGATCCGAACGCCGCCGTAAAGGGCAAGCAGCACACCCAGGCTAAACGGAGTGTCCTCTTCCAGAACTTTTTCTTCTAACCGTCCCTGCTCCTGTTTTGTCAACACGCTGACATCCGGCTGGCATCTCCCCACTGAAGGGCACTCCGGCAGTGCATAAAGCATCCCGCGGGTCTTTGCAAACTGCAAAATCTGCATCAGTAGGGATTTCATATCTGCAACCGTTTTGTCAGAAAGCGCCCCGCCGCGCAGCCGCCCACTGTTTTTTTCCTTTTCCATGAACTCTGTCAGCAGAGCACTGCGGACCATGTTGACCGGAATGTCGCCCAACTCTGGCAGGATGTGTTTTTTTATCATGGTGGTGTAGCAGACGAGGGAGGATTCCTTGACCATTAATTTCTTGGATTCCAGCCACTGTGCCGCCACATCCCGCACCGGCGTTTCCACTCCGCAGTCTTCTGCCAGGGAAGGAATTGCTGACGACGGCGGGAAAGTCATGCCGGACAAGAAAGCGTTCTTTTTTTTCCTTACATCCTGATAAGACTTTCCGTAAAAATACTTGTAGTTCGTTTTTCCACAGACGGGTCGCCCCTGAACCACACGGGCCTCCCATCTTCCGTCCTTTCGCTTGCGGATATTTTCCCCGCGTCTGCCCATACGATTGACCTTCTTTCTTTTTGCTTTTTACAGTTTTTTAAAGAGAACTTCTAAAATTCTGACCACTATTTTGACCATTGCGTCTCGTTCACACCTAAAATTTTACTGTTTGATTTTCCAGATTCACAGCTGTTTTAGGGAAGGACTGATTAAATCGGCAAGAGCGGATGGCGAGAAATTTTGCGA
>JAJPXI010000236.1 GCA_021205585.1 Oscillospiraceae bacterium | reverse complement strand
AAAAGTTCCGCCAGCCGCCGCAGGCGCATTTAATCAGTGCTTCCTTAGAGGTTCCCAAAGGCTCCGCACCTGCAAAAAATACGGTTCTTCAGGCTTGAATTTCATCGTTAAGCGGCCTGCGGCGCCGCCTTACCGGATCAGGCTGACGAAAGCCACGGCCCGGCCCAAGACCCGCAGGCGGGAGAGCTGCTCCCCTTCGAAGTTGAGCACGGGGAAGGTGGGATTTTCTGGCCGCAGCTCCACCCGGCCGGGGTAGAGGTAGAACCGCTTCAGGGTGGCCTCCTCGTCCACGAGGACGGCGGCGATGTCCCCGTTTTCCACCTCGTCCTGCTGGTGGATGTACACCACATCCCCGTCGAAGATGCGGGCGTTGATCATGCTGTCCCCCCGGCAGACCAGGGTGAAGTCGGCGGAGATATGCTCCGGCACCTCGTCGTAGCCCTCAAAATTCTCCTGAGCCAGAATCGGCGCACCGCAGGCAATCCGCCCCAGGCGGGGAACCCGGTAGGTGTTGGGCAGGGGGAGCAGGCCGGTCTCCCCCGCGCCGTCCGGCAGCTTTTCCAGAAGGCCGGATTTCAAAATACCGAAGTGCCGGGCCAGCAGCTCCACCTTGTCCATGCGGGGCATCTGCGCGCCCTTGCAGTAGGCGGACACGGTGGACTTGCTGACCCCCAGCAGCCGGGCGATGTCCGCCTGCTTCTCCCCGGCCCGCTCCATCTGAACGGTCAGGTTCCGGGCGAACACCTTTTTATCATAGCCCTCAAATTCCATAGCAGCCTCCCTTCCCCCTCCGTGCGGAGGGGGGTGTTCTTCCCCCGAATTATAAGCTTTAACAAAACGTCTGTCAAGTATTTTTGAAAAAAGTTCTGTTTAACCGCTTGACAAAACGCCGATGTTGTGGTAAAGTTAAACCGCACGTTCGGGGACAGATTCTCGAACAATATGGAATTGCCTGGAGGACAGGCTCCTTTCCCCCTCCGGCAGTTCTGTTAAACAGAATTTTCAGAGGAGGAAACCTATGTTGTTTCGCTGCAAAAAATCGGTGCCGGTGCCCTATCACCGGCAGGGGTACATCTATTTCAAGAGCCTGTGCTACCGGGACTACTGCTCCCCGGAGGATCAGCGGCACATCCTGAACCTGTGCCTGGAGGCGGGGGGCGAGTACTACCAGGCCCTGTTCGACTATGTGACGAAGGGGGACTCCCCCGTGGCGGTGTGCATGGAGCACCATCTCAGCCAGAGCACCCTGGAGCGGGCGGTGCGGAGATATTACGCCGCCTTTCCCGACTGGCTGTAACGCCGGTTCCGCCTCCGGCGCAGCCGGCCCGCGGCCAAAACCAGCAGCCACATCAGCAGCGCCCCCGTCAGGCACCCGGAAAAGTCCAGGGCCACGTCGGAGATCTGGTTTCCCCGGTCGGAAAAAATCTGGATGCCCTCGTCCATGGCGGCGCAGACCAGGCCGAAGGGCAGAGCATAGGCCAGCCGCCGCCCCCGCCCGGCCCCCAGAAGGGCCAGCAGGCTGACGCCCAGAGCGCCCAGGGCGGCGAACTCGGTAAAATGCGCCAGCTTGCGCACCAGATGCTCGGTCACGTTGCCCTGTCCCACCGCCATCTCCAGCACCGGCTCCACCAGCTCCAGCACGGCGGCGCTCTCCTGGCTGGACTGCTCTCTGCCGAGCATGGAATTGCCCCAGATAAAACACAGCAGGGCGGCCAGCAGCACCCCGTTGAGCGCCGCCAGCCGCCTCCGCCGGGGCGACAGGCCCTTCCAGTCCAAGGTTCAGTCCTCAGGGACGACCAGGATATGGTCGGTCCCGTGACATTCAAATTCGTCCAGATACTCGTCGATCCGGCGCATCAGCTCCGCCTGGTCGTCCAGGTCCGCCTGCTCCTCCTCCATGTCCCGCCGGGCCAGATCCTCGGCCAGCACGTCGAAGAACACGCAGTTTTCATAGTCCACGATGGCCTCATGGATTCCGCCCTCTATAAAGGCCTGGGAGGGGACGATTTCCCCCTCGCACTCCTCCGCCAGAACGCCCATGCCGGCCCCGGCGGCCTTTCCAAACAGCAGGCTTTCCACCTCGTCGTAATCCCGGAACCGGTCGTCCCCGCGGATGGAGTTCAGCACCCAGTTCCCGATATAGGCCATGTCCAGCAGCCTGCGATACTGCTTTTCTGTCAGTTCCAATTTCATAAGACGGACCTCCTCTCGGCGCCAAAGCCTCCCGGCCCGGCCATTCCCACCGTCCGGGCCTATCATTATACTGATAAGCCCACCGGTTGTCAAATAGAAAAAACAGGGGGCGCAGATTTTTTACCCCCCTGTTTTTTGCCCCCGGAGTGTGGTATACTGAGTACCAATTCATAAAAACGGAGAGAACGACATGGACGAAATTATTCTTTTGAAACTGGGCGAGCTGGTGCTCAAGGGGGGCAACCGCCGGGCCTTTGAGGAGCGGCTGATGACCAACGCCCGGCGGCGGCTGAAGCCCTACGGGGACTTCAGGGTGTACACCCGCCAGTCCACCACCTACATCGAGCCACAGAACGACGACTGCGACCTGGAGGGAGCCTACCGGGCCATGGGGAAGCTGTTCGGCGTGGCGGGGCTCAGCCGGGCCAGGGGCTGCGAGAAGGACAAGGACGCCATCGTAGCCGCCGCCAGGGGCTACCTGGGGGATCGGCTGGACGGAGCGGAGAGCTTCAAGGTGGAGTCCAAGCGGGCGGACAAGTCCTTCCCCATGACCTCCATCCAGCTGTCCCAGTATGTGGGGGGCGAGCTGCACGACGCCTACCCCCATCTGCGGGCCGAGATGCGCGAGCCGGAGCTGACCGTCAACGTGGAGGTGCGGGACTTCGCCGCCTATGTTCACGCCGACCCGGAGCCGGGGGCCGGCGGGCTGCCCGTGGGCA
>JAJPXI010000223.1 GCA_021205585.1 Oscillospiraceae bacterium | reverse complement strand
GTAACGGGTGGCGGCCACGCCCCGGCTGCAAAGGGCCTGGCAGACTCGCTCTACATTGGCCCGGGTGGAGCAGTACACGATGCCGGTTTTGTCCGCCCGCGCCGCAATCAGGTCAAAAAGCGCCTGGAACTTGTTTTTCGGGCTCCGTACGTCGAAGAACAGGTTGGGCCGGTCGAAGCCCGTGACGGCGCAGACCGGGTCGGCCAGCTCCAGCAGGCGGACGATGTCCTGCCGCACCTGGGTGGTGGCCGTGGCGGTAAAGGCGGCCACGACCGGTCGGCGGGGGAGGGAGCGGATAAAGTCCGGAATCTTCAGGTAGCTTGGGCGGAAATCCTGCCCCCACTGGGAGATGCAGTGGGCCTCGTCCACGGCCACAAGGGAAACCGAAAGCGCCCGCGAGAGCGCGAGAAATTCCTCCGTTTCCAGCCGTTCCGGGGCGACATACAGCAGTTTGTACGCCCCCTGCTCCGCCCGGCGGTATACCAGCCGGATCTGCTCGGCGGACAGGGAGCTGTTGATGTACGCGGCGCTGATCCCCGTGGGCTTCAGGGCGCTGACCTGGTCTTTCATCAGGGAAATTAGAGGGGAGACCACCAGCGTGATGCCGGGGCGCAGCAGGGCGGGGATCTGATAGCACAGGGATTTCCCGCCGCCGGTGGGCATGATGCCCAGAGCGTCCCGGCCGGAGACAATGGCGTCGATCAGCGTCTCCTGGCCTTGCCGGAAGGAGGTGTAGCCGAAATGCTGTTGTAAAACAGAATATTTGTCCATATGACCGCTCCTGCCCTTCCCTTTTTGAGCCCTATCAAAAAAACTGTAGATTTGTGTTGACATTCCCGCCGGGGAATTCCATGCTGCCGGGCGGGGCGCGATTCGGTTTACCGGGCAAGTGGGCCGGTGACGCGGAACTGGAGGGCCTCGGCCAGGTGCTCCAGCCGGATGGAGGGGCAGCCGTCCAGGTCTGCGATGGTGCGGGCCACCCGCAGAACCCGGTCATAACCCCGTGCGGTCAGGCCCATTTTCAGGAAAGCGCCCCGCATCATCTGCTGGCACTCCTCGTCCAGGGCGCAGACCTCGCGCATCTGCCGCTGCTCCAACTGGGCGTTGCAGCCGGGGCCGTCCGGGCCGTAGCGCCCGGTCTGTATTTGCCTGGCGGCGTTCACCCTGGCGCGGACGGCGGAGGAGGGCTCGGAGTCCGTCGTCTGGGCCAGCTCGTCAAACTCCAAAGGCTCCACATTGACGAACAAATCCAGCCGATCCAACAGGGGGCCGGACACCCGGCTCAGATACCGCTCCACATCCCTGGGGCGGCAGTGGCAGCGGCCGGAGGGGTGGCCGTACCAGCCGCATTTGCAGGGGTTCATGGCGCACACCAGCATGAACTGGCTGGCAAATTCCTCCGTGCCGGACACCCTGGAGATGCGCACCCGGCCATCCTCCATGGGCTGGCGCAGGCACTCCAGGGTTTCCTTATCAAACTCTGGAAACTCGTCCAGGAAAAGGACGCCGTTATGGGCCAGGGAGATTTCCCCCGGCCTGGGCGGGGAACCGCCTCCGGCCAGGCCCATGATGGAGACGGTGTGATGGGGCGCGCGGAAGGGCCGCCGGGTCAGCAGGGGCCGGTCCTTGCTGGTCAGCCCCAGCACCGAGTGGATTTCGGTGCACTCCAGGGCCTCCCGGCGGGTCATGTCGGGCAGGATGGAGGGCAGGCGCTTGGCCAGCATGGACTTGCCGGAGCCGGGAGGGCCGCACAGCAGCAGGTTATGCCCCCCGGCGGCGGCGATTTCCATGGCCCGTTTGACCAGGGCCTGGCCCTTGACCTCGGCGAAATCCAGCCCCGGCTCCCACTCGACCCTGGGCTGCCAGGGCTCCGCCGGGGCGATGGGCTGCTCCCCCCGCAGATGGGCGCAAAGCTGGGGCACCGTCTCCACCGGGTAGACCGTCAGGCCCTGGGCCAGGGTGGCCTCCGCCGCCGAGTCCGCCGGGACGTACAGCTCCCGGATGCCCGCCCGCTCCGCCGCCAGGGCCATGGGCAGCATCCCGGTCACGGCCCGCAGCTGCCCGCCCAGGGACAACTCTCCCACAAACGCGGCCCCCTCCGGCGGGGGCTTGAGCTGGCCTCCCGCCGCCAGGATGCCCACCAGGATGGGCAAATCATACAGGGTGCCCGCTTTTTTCTTGTCCGCCGGGGCCAGGTTGACGGTGACCCGGGAGACGGGGAAGGAGTAGCCGCAGTTTTTTACCGCCGCGCGCACCCGGTCGCGGGCCTCGCTGACGGCGGCGTCGGGCAGGCCCACCACCGTGAAATTGGGCAGGCCCCCGGACAGGTCGCACTCCGCCGTTACCTCGTACCCGGTGACCCCGTGCAGCCCAAGGGAGCGAATCTTGCAGTACATCCCCAGTTCCCCTTTCCCGCCGCCCTGCCTGGCGGCCAGTTTCAACCGCTATCATACAGGATATTTGAAGATTTTGCAATCGTCGTCCGTTAATTTCACCGACTTTTTCCACAAATTTGCCGCCGGTTCTCAGCAGCACGGAAATTTTTCATCCTGAGATAAAATCTGCAATTTACAAATGGGCAAAACCGTGCTATGATATATCTCAGCAAGTTCATGGAAGCGGGGCCCCGGCTGCAGCCGGGCGAATCCCCGCACTGAAGGAGGAACTGAGTATGGCAAGAAAGTATAAAACCATGGACGGCAACACCGCCGCGGCGCACGTCTCCTATGCGTTCACCGAGGTGGCCGCCATCTACCCCATCACTCCGTCAAGCCCCATGGCGGACAGCGTGGATCAGTGGGCCGCCGCAGGGCGGAAGAATATTTTCGGCAGCACGGTCAAGGTCGTGGAGATGCAGTCCGAGGCCGGCGCCGCCGGCGCTGTTCACTGCTCCCTGAACGCCGGCGCCCTGACCTCGACCTACACCGC
>JAJPXI010000240.1 GCA_021205585.1 Oscillospiraceae bacterium | reverse complement strand
CGTTATCAGAAAAAGGAGGAAAAATAAAATGTCTGAACCCATTAAAAACCGCTATGAATTTGTTATCCTGTTCGATGTAGAGAACGGCAACCCCAACGGTGACCCCGACGCAGGCAATATGCCCCGGGTGGACCCGGAAACCGGCTACGGCCTGGTGACCGATGTGTGCCTGAAACGAAAAATCCGCAATTATGTAGAAGTCGCCCGAGAGGACTCCCCCGGCTGCCGCATTTACATCAAGGACGGCGTCCCCCTGAACCGCAGCGACAGCGAAGCCCTGACCTACCTGGGCTATGAAGGCGTGGACGAAAAGGGGCTGAAAGAGGCCAAAAAAAATGACCCCGCCCTGGACGGCAAGGTGCGGGACTTCATGTGCCGGAATTTTTACGACATCCGCACCTTCGGCGCGGTGATGACCACTTTTGTCAAGGGCAATCTGAACTGCGGCCAGGTCCGTGGACCGGTGCAGCTGGGCTTTGCCCGGTCGGTGGACCCCATCGTTCCCCAGGAGGTCACAATCACCCGCGTGGCCATCACCACCGAGGCCGATGCCGAGCGAAAGGGTACCGAAATGGGGCGGAAATACATTGTTCCCTATGGGCTCTATCGGGCGGAGGGCTATGTCTCCGCCAACCTGGCCCGCAAGACCACCGGCTTCTCTGAGGAAGATCTGGCGCTGCTGTGGGAGGCCATTTTGAATATGTTTGAAACCGACCACTCCGCCGCCCGGGGCAAAATGGCCGTCCGCAAGCTGATTGTGTTTAAGCACGACACAGAACTGGGCTGCGCCCCTGCCTACAAGCTGTTTGACACAGTCCAAGTGTCCCGCCGGGACCCCGCCGCCCCAGCTCGGGCCTATGGGGACTATGTCGTTACAGTGGACACCGCCTCCCTGCCCGCCGGCGTAACCTGCATGGAACTGGCCTGATTCCATGCAGGAGGACGACTATCTGCAGCTTTCCGGCCTCCAGCACTTTCTCTTCTGTCGCCGCCAATGGGCGCTGATTCATCTGGAGCAGCAGTGGGCGGAAAACGACCGCACCGTCGCCGGGACGCTGATGCACCAGAATGCCCACGACCCGGCCCAGAATTCCCGCCGGGGCGATGTGCTGACCGTTCGCGCCCTGCGGATTCACTCCCCCCGGCTGGGCCTTTCCGGGACGTGCGATGTGGTGGAATTTCACCGCGATCCAAATGGCGTCCCCTTATCCCGGGCAGAGGGAACCTGGCTGCCCTACCCCGTGGAGTATAAGCATGGCTCGCCCAAGTCCGGCAACTGCGACGCGGCCCAGCTGTGCGCCCAGGCCATGTGCCTGGAGGAGATGCTCTGCTGTGAGATTCCGGAGGGCGCTTTATACTACGGTCAAACCCGCCGCCGCCAAACAGTCGCCTTCTCGCCGCAGCTGCGCCAAACCGTCCAGGAGGCCGCCCAGGAGATGCACCGCCTGTTTGACCGGAGGCACACCCCAAAAGCGAAGCCCTCAAAATCCTGCAACGCCTGCTCTTTGAAGGATCTGTGCCTGCCCAGGCTCGCCCAGGCCCCCAGTGTTGCGGAGTATCTGAAAACGGCGGAGGATGAGAAGCCATGAGACATCTTCTGAACACCCTGTTTGTCACCCTGGAGGACGCCTACGCCACCCTGGACGGGGAAAATGTCGTCATCCGGCAAGATGACACTGTGGTGGGCCGCTTCCCGTTGCACATTTTAGAGGGAATTTACCTGTTCTCTTACGCAGGGGCCTCCCCCGCGCTGATGGGCAAATGCGCGAAGGTGGGAATCAGCCTGGTGTTCCTCACACCCCGGGGACGTTTCCTCGCCCGCACCTGCGGGGAGAGCCGGGGAAATGTTTTGCTGCGCCGCACCCAGTACCGCGCCGCCGACGACCCGTTCCAGAGCTGCCGCATCGCCCGAAATTTTATCTTTGGCAAGCTGAGCAATGCCCGCCAGGTGCTGGACCGGGCCCGGCGGGACCACGGCGAGCGCCTTGACACCGAGCGGTTTCAGGCCGCCTCCGACCAGCTGAAGGCCCTGCTGCCCCAGGTGCTGGAGGAGACATCCCTGGAGTCCCTGCGTGGGCTGGAGGGCGCGGGAGCCACGGTCTATTTCGGTCTGTTTGACGAGATGATTCTGCGCAACAAGGAGGCCTTCTTCTTCCATGGCCGAAACCGCCGCCCTCCGTTGGACTGCGTCAACGCCATGCTGTCGTTTGTCTATGTCATGCTGGGAAACGACTGTGCCTCCGCATTGGAAATGGTGGGGCTGGACGCCTACGTGGGATTTCTCCACCGGGACAGGCCGGGGCGCACCTCTCTGGCCCAGGATCTTCTGGAGGAGCTGCGCCCCTGCATGGCCGACCGGTTTGCCCTGACGATCATCAACAACCAGATCATCTCCCCCTCGGATTTTCAAACCCAGGAGAACGGCGCGGTTCTGCTGACGCCGGAGGGCCGCAAAAAAATTCAGAAGGAGTGGCAGCAGAAAAAGCAGGAGAAAATCACCCATCCCTTTTTGAAGGAAAAGCTGGAGTGGGGTCTGATTCCCTATGTGCAGGCGCTCCTGCTGGCCCGCTGCCTGCGGGGTGATTTAGACGGCTATCCGCCGTTTTTATGGAGGTGAGGAATGGATGCTGGTGGTCGTCGCCTACGATGTCAATACGGAAACCGCTGCCGGACGCACCCGTCTGCGCAAGCTGGCAAAGCAGTGTGTCAATTACGGTCAGCGGGTACAAAATTCCGTGTTCGAGTGCTCCCTGGATGCCGCCCAATACCGCCTGTTCAAGGCCCGGCTGTGCGAAATGATAGACCCGGAAAAGGACAGCCTGCGCTTTTACAACCTCGGCAACAATTCGCGGAACAAGGTGGAACACTACGGCGCAAAGAACACCTACGACGCCTCCGGCCTGCTGATGCTCTGATGGCGAAGGCCAAGCGCCCGCCAAATCCCCGCCCCCTTCGCGCACCCAAATCG
>JAJPXI010000150.1 GCA_021205585.1 Oscillospiraceae bacterium | reverse complement strand
TATTTTGTTTGCCAGTGCAAATTTAGTCATGTGTGCCAGGGCAGGACGAAGTAAAACGTTCTGTATGGCATAAGTGCGCCCATTTTCCCGGATAAGCCTCAATAAAAAGGGGCCAGATGGGGGGGTGCGCAGTCAAGCAGACCAATTTTCCCCTCGTATTTCCAATTGTGATGGATGGAGTGGCTGAATTTGTTCAATTAATCAGCGGTTCCTTTGTACTTCATTTTGGCTCATGCTGTATGCACTCCTTTCTATATAGCGCCAGTCAGCTTCTTTTTTCTTCTTCAAAAGGTAACCATCGGCCACGAAGTAATTATCAGCGCGATGGATTACAAGATGACAAAATAGCGGTGGTACATATCACCCTACCAAAATCCTGACACCGTCTCCCAGAATACGATCAGAATGCTGTTCCTATTCTGGGGGATGTTTATTTTGCTTTGGTGTGCATTTATTGGGGGACAGATCTGCCATTTTCAAACCGCCACAGATTTTGGACATGGAGGTTTTATTGACGGTTTTTCTGATTTCCGGCTTCGTTTTCAGATGCTGCTAAAATCTATTAAAAGTTAAAGTCTCGTGTTTACAAGCATTTCACACTCTTTTCGGCGGCTTGTTTTGACAGGTTCAAAGCCCCGCGACAATTTCCATAGCAATTGTTACTATGAAAACGATGAGGAGGGAAAGCCAGTATGGAAAGGTGAGGTGGTTTTGTAGTATGCTGTAGGCTTGTTCCAAATTATCCCCCCTTACTCCCTGCCTGTGTCTATCACACTTTGTAAAACACCTTATACCACTCCGCAAACTTCCTAAGTCCATCCCTCAAACTCGTACTCGGCTTGAATCCGAAGTCTCTCTCCAAAGCACTCGTATCCGCATAGGTCACCGGCACATCTCCCGGCTGCATCGGCACTAATTCCTTATGAGCATCGAAATCATAATCCTCACTCAACACCCCAGCACGGATCAGTTCCTGTTGAAGGATGTCCACAAAGTCAAGCAGATTTTCCGGCTGATTGTTGCCGATGTTATAAATTCTATACGGTGGAACAGGCAACCCGTCCTCTCCGTTCACTTTTTCCGGCGCACACTGCATTACACGCTTTACGCCTTCGACAATATCATCCACATAGGTGAAGTCACGCTGGCAATTACCGTAGTTGAAAATCTGGATTGTTTTCCCGGCACGAAGCTTATCCGTAAATCCGAAATATGCCATATCAGGTCTTCCCGCAGGCCCATACACTGTGAAAAACCGCAAGCCTGTAGACGGGATGTTATAAAGCTTGCTGTATGCATGGGCGAGCAGCTCATTTGATTTTTTCGTGGCTGCATAGAGGGATACAGGGTTATCTACCTTGTCATCTACACTGTATGGAACCTTCTTGTTACTTCCATACACAGAAGAACTTGAAGCGTAGACGAGATGCTCCAAATTATCACTGTGCCTGCACGCTTCCAATATATTATAAAACCCGATCAGATTACTCTCAATATACACATCTGGATTCGTGATGCTGTACCGCACACCTGCCTGTGCCGCCAAATTGACCACAACAGAAGGTTTATAGTCCCGGAATATGCTATCCACACATTCTTTATCTGCGATGCTTCCTTTTACGAAGCTCCATATAGATTCTGGATGTTGCTCCGCTGTCTTCTGTATCTCGTCAAGCCTATAATTCTTGATACTTACGTCATAGTAATCGTTCAGATTGTCGATGCCGATGATGTTCACAGGAGAGCATGTCTTCAGCAGTTCCAGAACAAGGTTTGCACCAATAAATCCAGCGGCACCTGTGATGAGGATGGTTTTGTTTTTGATTTCTACATTTTTGTCTAACACTATATCCACCTCATTAATCTCTGCCGTACAAATCGCGTGTGTAAACCTTGTCTTTCACATCATCAAGGCAGCTATCGTAACGGTTTGCAATAATGGACTGTGACTGTTCTTTGAATGCTGCGAGATCATTCACAACTTTGCTGCCAAAAAATGTGCTGCCATCTTCCAGAGTTGGCTCGTAGATAATCACAGTCGCACCTTTTGCCTTGATCCGCTTCATGACACCCTGGATGGAGGACTGGCGGAAGTTGTCAGAATTGCTCTTCATGGTAAGACGATAAACACCAACAACGACCTCTTTTTCTTTCTCCGCGCTATATTCTTCTGAGTTTCCATAAGCCCCAGCAATCTCAAGAACTCTATCCGCTATGAAGTCTTTTCTTGTTCTATTGCTCTCCACAATCGCCTCAATCAGATTCTCAGGCACGTCTTCATAGTTGGCTAACAGCTGTTTTGTGTCTTTCGGCAAGCAGTAGCCACCGTACCCAAAGCTGGGGTTGTTATAATGGTTTCCAATTCTCGGATCAAGGCACACACCGTTTATGATCTGCTGTGTATTAAGCCCCTTCATCTCGGCATAGGTGTCCAGCTCGTTGAAGTAGCTGACACGCAAAGCTAAGTAAGTGTTGGCGAACAGTTTCACAGCTTCTGCTTCTGTGAATCCCATGATGAGCGTGTCTATATTCTCTTTGATAGCACCCTCCTGCAGAAGTCCAGCGAATGTGTTCGCCGCCTTTACCAGTCTGGCATTCTCTACATCGGTTCCGACGATGATGCGCGATGGATAAAGGTTGTCATAGAGAGCCTTTGACTCTCTTAAAAACTCAGGACTAAATATGATATTATCACAGTGGAACTTCTCCCGGATACTCGCAGTATATCCAACCGGAATCGTACTCTTTATTACCATAATGGCATCCGGATTATAGCTTATTACCAGTTTAATCACAGACTCCACCGCCGAAGTATCAAAGAAATTCTTCTTGCTGTCATAGTTGGTCGGTGCTGCGATAATTACAAAGTCAGCGTCCTTGTACGCACTTTCCGCATCAAGCGTTGCTGTTAAATTCAGCTCCTTCTCAGCTAAATAGGGTCTACTGAAAAACCGCAAGGATACGAATCCGCACAAGGAAGCGAATAAGCCATAGC
>JAJPXI010000095.1 GCA_021205585.1 Oscillospiraceae bacterium | reverse complement strand
CTGACAAAATCTTTTGCCATCTGCTCTTGTCATAGTTATTAGAGGTTCCCTGAATGAAAAAGGGGCCGCAGATTGCTGCGACCCCCTTGTTGCGATTTATTTCACGCTCTCCCCGGCGGCCTTGCGGGCCTTGATCTCCCGAATGGCGTCCCGATAGCTCAGGTTGACCCGGCCCTTTTCGTCGATGTCGGTAACCTTGACCCATACCATGTCCCCGATGTTCAGCACGTCCTCCACTCTGGCCACACGGTGGTCGGCCAGCTTGGAGATGTGAACCATGCCGTCCTTGCCGGGGGCCAGCTCCACGAAGGCCCCGAACTGGAGGATGCGAACCACCTTGCCGTAGTACAGCTGGCCCACCTGGGGGACGAAGACGATGGTTTCAATCATCTTCCGGGCGGCCTCGCAGGAGGCCCGATCTACGCCGGCAATATAGATGGTGCCGTCCTCTTCCACGTCGATTTTGGCCCCCGACTCGGCGGAAATCTTCTGGATGACCTTGCCGCCGGAGCCGATGACATCCCGGATTTTGTCGGTATCAATTTTAATCTTGTCCATCTTGGGGGCGTGTTCGGACACATCGGCACGGGGCGCGGCGATGCAGGGCAGGATGATCTCGTCCAGGATGGCGTACCGGGCGTCCCTGGTGATGTCCAGGGCCTCCCAGATGATGGCGTGGGAGAGGCCGTCATTTTTAATGTCCATCTGGATGGCGGTGATGCCGGCCTTGGTGCCGGCCACCTTGAAGTCCATCTCCCCGTGGAAGTCCTCCACCCCCTGGATATCGATGAAGGTGGTGAAACCGCCCTCGTCGTCCTGAATCAGGCCGCAGGAGATGCCCGCCACCGGGGCCTTGATGGGCACGCCCGCGTCCATCAGGGCCAGGGTAGAGCCGCAAATGGAGCCCTGGGAGGTGGAGCCGTTGGAGGAGAGCACCTCGGAGACCACGCGGATGGCGTAGGGAAACTCCTCCACGGAGGGGATGACCGGGGCCAGAGCCCGCTCGGCCAGGGCCCCGTGGCCCTTCTCCCGGCGGTTGACCGACCGGGCGGCCCGCGCCTCGCCCACGGAGTAGGAGGGGAAATTGTAGTGGTGCATATACCGGCAGGTTCCCTGATCCCAGATGGTGTCCAGCTTTTGGGCCGCCGACAGGGTGTTCAGGGTAGCCACTGACAGAACCTGGGTTTGGCCCCTGGTGAACAGGCCGGAACCGTGTACACGGGGCAGCACCCCCACCTCGGCGGCCAGGGGACGAATCTCGTTCTTCGCCCGACCGTCCACCCGGTGGCCCTCCAGCAGCCAGGCCTTGACAATCTTCTTCTGGAACTTATAGGTAATCTCGTCCAGGTATTTGTCCATCTCCGGGTAGTCCTCCAGGAACAGCTCGTGCCAGCGGTCGATGAGCTTGTTCCAGCGCTCCTCCCGGACGTTTTTGTCGTCAGTGTCCATAGCGGCCTGGGCCTGCTCCATGGTGGCGGCGACAATCTTGTCAAACAGCTCCTGGTCGAAGTCGGCGTGGTCGTAGCCCATCTTCTCCTTGCCGATTTCCTTCACGATGGTTTCGATCAAATCCAACTGGGGCTGAAGCTGCTCGTGGGCCTCCACAATGGCCTGGTACATGATGTCGTCCGGGATCTGGTCGGCCCCGGCCTCAATCATCACCACCTTTTTCCGGGTGGCGGCCACCGTCAAATCCAACTGGGAGGCCTCCTTCTGCTCCTGGGTGGGGTTGACCACAATCCGGCCGTCCACATAGCCCATCTCCAGGCAGCCAATGGGGCCGGCCCAGGGGATTTCAGAGTAGCTCAGGCAGGCGGACACGCCGATCATGGCGGTCATCTCCGGGGAGCAGTCCGGATCCAGGCTCATCACGGT
The DNA here is from genome assembly GCA_021205585.1 of Oscillospiraceae bacterium. Lineage (GTDB taxonomy): Bacteria > Bacillota > Clostridia > Oscillospirales > Oscillospiraceae > JAJPXI01. The sequence continues at coordinate 1,134 of JAJPXI010000095.1, read as the reverse complement.
GCAGGTGACCACCACGTCGTTGCGGAAGTCGTAGGGGAACAGGGGGCGGATGGAACGGTCGATGACCCGGGCGGCCAGCACGGCGGGCAGAGAGGGCTGCCCCTCCCTGCGCAGATAGGCGCCGGGAATCCGGCCCACAGCGTACAGCTTTTCCTCAAAGTCCACGCTCAGGGGGAAGAAGTCCACCCCGTCCCTGGGGCGGGGTGCCACGCAGACGTTGACCAGCACGGTGGTCTCCCCATAGGAGACCATGGCGCAGGCCGAGGACAGCTCGGACACCTTGCCCACATGGAGCTTCAGGGGCCGTCCGGCCATTTCCAGTTCGTATACTTTTTCATTTGGGAATTGCTTGTGGGTGATGATGGTTGACATAAAATTTCCTCCTTGATAATTTGAATGGAGGAAGAGAAACCCTTTAGCACTTGAATCCACGTTCCGGCTCCGGCCGGAGCGCAGATTCAACTGCTAATAGGAGTTTCTCCCCTCTCCGCGGGGCGGGTTTTCTTTCCCGCAAAGGCCGACCGCCCGAACACGGCGTCGCATTCGGGCGGCCCGGCGGTTTTTCACTTGCGGATTCCCAGCTTGGCAATAATGGCGCGGTAGCGCTCGATGTCCTTGGAAGCCAGGTAATCCAGCATCTTGCGGCGCTTGCCGATCATCTTATACAGGCCCCGGCGGCTGTGGTTGTCGTGGATGTGAACCTTCAGATGGGCGGTCAGCTCGTTGATGCGGGCGGTCAGGATGGCAATCTGCACCTCCGGCGAGCCGGTGTCGGTGGGATGGGTGCGGTTGGCCTCGATGACTGCGGTTTTTTCGTCCTTACGGATCATGGGATACTTCCACCTTTCAAAATTTTGGGACTTCCCCCCCGTTCCGGCGGGGCGTCCCGGATTGTACATACGGCAATCGCCTCGCGCTGCGTAAGGGCGGGTGAACACCGCGAAAGCGCGGCTTGAGTCCCAAAACGAAGCCGGTGGCCTCCCCCAGATGGGCGGCGGTCACGGGCGGGCTGTGTCGATGCGCTGATAGTATACCATGATTTTTCCACGGTGTAAAGGGGAACACGCCATATTTTTTGATTTTTTTGACCTCCTCAATTTCCAAAGTAAACGCAACACCCGGCATTTGATATGT
>JAJPXI010000097.1 GCA_021205585.1 Oscillospiraceae bacterium | reverse complement strand
TCTTTTGTCGCAAAATTTCTCGCCATCCGCTCTTGCCGATTTAATCAGTCCTTCCTTAAGATTGTATCCGCTGCTATGAAACTGGCATTTACTGCCTGCTGCCACAGGGATTGGATTTTGTATCAGGGTTCAATAATATTAAAATAGGCAGGAAATTCCACAATATACCCCGTCAACAGCTCAATGATATTACTGTCCCCCTCGACAGATTCGATATACACATCCAGAAGCTGCTGATTATTGCGGGCGATCCCAAGAATGCCAAGACGCTTCAGATAAATTGTCGCATCGGCGTCATCTGCCCATTCCTCCTGGGAGTACAGCAAGACACCGCTGTTAATGCGCAGAACATAGCGGGTATCCTCGTCCGTGACCGCAATATTGATTACAAGATTTTCATCCTCCATCGCCTTTGCATCCAGACAGATGGCAAGATAGTCAAACATGGTTTCCGTGCTCATTCCCGTTGAGGCCGAACCGGCAGTGGCAGTTTCATCCGAATAGGCGTCTGTGCCATAGCGCAGCTCATAGGCACCGGTCAGGTATGCATTGCGCCACGCGCCGGACTCCGCCTGATAACCCAGTTGCTCCAGCGCATCCGCGCAGAGGTATCTGGCCTCCATATTATCCGGATCCGCATAGACGAGGATATTCGTGATCTGCGCGACCCACTGATATTCGCCCTTCTCAAAATCATCTCGCGCCATCTCAAGCACCGCGTCGGTGTCGCCGAGGTATTCCACTAGTTTCAGAGCGTATTCCGTAGGCTCCAGCTCGTCCAAATTGACCGGGTTCGCGTCATACCAGCCCATATACTTCTGGTATACTGCCTTAACGTTGTGAGAAAGTGTGCCGTAATACTGCCGGGTGTACCAGACCGTTTCCAAGTCTTCCGGCAGCTCAATCATATTCGCGATTTCCGTGGAAGTATAGCCCTCGTTGATATACATCAGCGTCTGTGAGAAAATGTACTTGTAAACAGACGCCGTATTCAGCATATATTCGTTGACAACGTCATTGCCCCAATGCGGCCAGTTATGGGACTGGAACACAACCTCCGCCTCATCGCCGAATAGCTCTCGGGCCTCCATAATATACTGCGCCCATTCATTGGCGTCACGTACCTCCGCGCCGCGCAGCGTATAGAGGTTGTGCAACGTTCCCGTACAGTTTTCCGCCATCCAGAGCGCTTTGTAATCCGGTAGCCAGGTGTTCATCTCTGCGGGGCACTCCGTTCCGGGTGTCAGCTGGAAGGTCATGGCAACGCCGTCAATTGTCGTCTCAAAAACCTCCTCCGTTACCACAAAGGTGGGTGAATAATAGGATCCGGTTCCGGACGGGAGACCAATCCCGATCCCCACAGACAGCTTGCCCTGCACACTGGTCTCCAGCAGAGAACCATACTGATAAATGGCTCTGCGCCGCATGGCGCTGCCCGCAAAAACATTTTCTTCCATGACCGCTTCCTCAAACCCATCGGGAACAATGATGGCCGTCTTGCCCGACGCGATTTGATCCTCAAGGGATAAGGATGCGTCCGCAACATCTTCCTGCGAAATAAGGCCGGCGATTCCATTGTAATGATCTGCGTGGGCATGGCTGATCACAATTGCGGCAATATGCGCCTCCCCAAAATTCTTTTCGAAAAGCTCCAGCGCAGCGGAAGCGGTCTCAACCGTAGTCCCACAATCAAAAACGATCCATCCGCTGTTGCTCCGAATAAAGGTGATATTCGAAATATCATAGCCGCGAACCTGGTAAATGCCGTCCACCACTTCGAACAAGCCATACAGACTGTTCAGCTGCGTATTGCGCCACAGACTGGGGTTGACTGTGTCGGCAGCCTCCTCGTCGATAAAATCATAGACGTCCTGCGACCAGATTACTTCGCCATCCTCCGATGTGATTACAAGGCTTTCCGGGGCGTCGATCAATCCTCTTTCCGCAAACTCCCGTTCCGTCTCATCTGAAAAATCCAGGAGTTCGTAAACCTCCGCATTCGCGGCGATAGTGATATCCGTTGCATCCTTCACCTCAGCGTTCAGCGCCTCACGCTCGCTGGACGATTCCTCTTCAACCGAATCTGAAGCCTCGCCGACGGTTGCGCTGGAATCAGAAGCTTCGCTGTCCGTCACGTTGGAACCGGAGCACCCACAGAGCAGCCCAAAGGCGATTGTGAGCATGATGGCTAATGATTTTTTCATAAACGCCCTCCTTAATTTGGAATAAATATTTGAGCATCGCTGCTCTTCGTGGACTACATTAGGGAAGGACTGATTAAATCGGCAAGAGCGGATGGCGAGAAGTTTTGCGACAAAAGAAGGCGCAAAAGTGCAGGAATACTGTATGTATTTCAAACTTTTGCAACGCGCTTTTGGCGGAAAAGTTCCGCCAGCCGCCGCAGGCGCATTTAATCAGTGCTTCCTTAGGGTCTACTGAAAAACCACAAGGATACGAATTCGCACAAAGAAGCGAATAAGCCATAGCCGCAGCCGGTAGGCTGCATTCATGGCCAGGATGTCCAGTGCGGCTTCCGTTTTGGCGCACTCATCCAGTTTACACATAATCAGGTCGAGGCCGTGACACCGCTTCAGGTTTCCGTTCCGGCCCTCTACGGCATTACGGGCACACGCATCTCTGTAAATTTGTTTCTCTGCGGCGGCATCTGTTACGGTATTCTTCCGTCTGCCCAGCGGAGGGCCGCTCAGACGGATACCGTGTTCCTTGCAGAACTTGCGATTTTTCCGAGTCTGGTAAATCTTATCTGCAAGAACCGCTTTTGGGTAACAGCCGAACTTTCGTCTGTAGTCCTGAACGGTATTTTCCAAATCGCTGCCTTCGTTGTAATTGTTCCAGCAGGTCTGCTCCACGATAGAAATCTCCATTTTCCTTTGAATTCCGTATCGTCCTAGAACATTATACATCACCATGTGTGAATAGTCAATTCGCCTTGACGAAATTTGTCTCTTTTGAAGGCATTATCTTAAAATTAAGGAAGGACTGATTAAATCGGCAAGAGCGGATGGCGAGAAATTTTGCGAC
>JAJPXI010000085.1 GCA_021205585.1 Oscillospiraceae bacterium | reverse complement strand
GTACATGGGCCTCCGCCTGTGGGACAGGCGGAAGGCCAGGTTATCCAGGGCGGCCGCGCCCAGGACGACGCCGCCCACCGTGGCCGCAGTCTTGGCCGCGTCGGATACGCCAGAGCCGCCGCCGGTGACACTCGCGCCGCACTGAGGGCAGAAGTTGGCGCTGTCCAGCAGCTCAGCGCCGCAGTTTTGACAATAGACAGACATATGCTCCCTCCGTTCATATCAAATGCCGGTTTCATTTGTTCCCGCATATTGTACCTGATAAATTCAGCCTGAACGTGAACATTCGGTGAATATTCGATAAACAACCGGCTGCCCGCGCCGTCAGCCGTTGTTGAACAGCGGCTCCAACACATCGGCATAGGTTTCAAAAATATCCAGCAGGAAAGAATCCCAATGTCTGGCGTCCTGTTCCGCGCTGCCGAACACATAGTCCTCCTGGCCGTAGTCGATCACATCAAAGCCAGGCATGGCCTTGCTGGCCCCGGCGGTGCGGTAGGCTGCGGCGTCGGCCAGGGTAAAGGACACGCTGGCGACGTCGGTGTAATCCACCCAGCCGCTGATGTCCGTGCCTGTGGCCTCCTCCGCGTCGCCGTTTTCGGTCTGGGCAGCGGCGGCGGGGGTCTCGATGGCGTTCCCGTTGACGTACTCCCCGTACATCTGGTCTACATACAGTGCGAAGGACTCGCTTAGGATCTCAGAGGGGACGTGACCGCCGTCCCACTGCCACTCAATGTTGGCGTCGATGCCGGCATTCAGCATGGCGATTTGCAGATTCAGGGAGGAGAACATGGACATATCCCCTTCGGCTGCGCCCATCATGATTCTGACCCAGGCGGGGTTCTCCGTGTCCTCCGCGCCGATATAGTTCAGGGGGTTGTACAGATCTACCAGGTTGTTGCCGTATTCGTCCCCGGCTTCCAGTTCGGCGATGTCTGCGGCGTAGGCCTCCACCATTTCCTCGTAGGAGGAGTAATTGGCCGAGTCTGCGCTGCCGGTGGCGGACTGGGTGGTGCCCTCGTCCGGTGTGCCAACCTCCATAGCGTCACCGCTGCCCTCGGCGGCGGTTTCCCCGTCTCCGATTTCAATTTCTCCCGTGGCGTCGTTCGGCAGGCTGTCCATATCCAGGTCGTCCGGCACCTGGCCGTCGGGCAGGGAGGCGGAATCCGCGCCGTCCGGTAAGCTGTCCGTATCCATATTGCCCATACCGCCGTCGGGAAGGCTGTCGGTATCCACGCCGCCCATACCGCCGCCGGGCAGGCTGCCGGTACCCATGTCACCCATATCACCGCCGGGCAGACTGTCGGTATCCACGTCGCTGTCAGCAAAATCCGCCGCACCGTTCATACCGCTGGGCAGATCTCCGGTGGCACCGGCAGAACTGCTCTGGGTATACCGGCCCTCCAGGAAGGCCTCCGCCTTGTCCTCGGTGGTCATAGCGGCCACCTCCTCGTCACTGAGAGCCTGGCCATCCTCATCAAACCAGGTCCACCCCTGCGCATAATCCAGGTTGTCCAAATACCACTGAAGGTTGGACTGGAACTCCGCCAGGTACAGATCCAGATAGGTGCCATGGTAGCCGTTGGTCTCCGGGTAGGCGTCCAGGTCATATTCGATGGTCAGGGCGATGGTGTCCTCCTGATCCCCATCTCCGTTCAGATCGAAGCCCACCGCCGACTCCTCTACGGACAGCTCCTGGGCGTTGATATACTCCATATAAGCCGCCGACAGGTATTCCGCCAGCTGGGCCTGGAAGGAAGTGCTGAAATCATAGGTAGTGTCCATATAATACTCAAAGGCCAGGGCCATATCCGCCTCATAGAGGGAGGTGATGGCGCTGTAGGCGATGCAGCCCCAGGCCCCGTCGGACAGTTCGTAGTCTACGCCGTCGATGGTGACGGTGGTGGAATAGCTCCCGTCCGAGAGCTTGTAGACGCCAACCGCTCCGGCCTCGATCTCATAGTCGTAAAAGTCCGGGTTGTTGGAGGTGGCGGCGAACATGACCGCATGGGCCCCGCCTCCGGAACCGCCGGTGGACACAAAATAGTCCACGCTGCCGGGCAGGTTGCCCAGCAGGATATTATACTTGACGAAGCGGGCGGCGTTTTTCTGGTCCACCAGGCAGGAGGGCGCGTCGCCGGTGTAATAGGTGTTTCCGTCCTCGTCGGTGGCCGTGTCCTGCTTGCCCCGGTTACCGCAGGCCACGTTGATGTAGCCCTCGCCGGCGTAGGTGGTGGAAGCCAGGGTGTTGGTGCTGGAGCTGTACCCCGCCGCGCCGGTGTTCAGAATGACGGGGGCGGTGGCGGCGGTGTAGGTCTGGCCGTTGGAGCTGGTAATCTCCGCGTCGTAATCGATGACCAGGCTGCCGTTGACCGCCTCGGAGACGCTGTCCGCCGTCACATCGGCGGAGCCGTCCCCGTCTGTGTCGATGCCCGTGACATACGCGCCGGGGACGCAGACGGACACGCCCTGCTCGTCCTCGATCTCCGGGTAAGCCACGGCGGAGACGATGGACAGCACCCAGGCGTCGGCGCTCTCGGAATAGATCCACTCCTGCTCCTCGTTGTTGGCCAGGTTCAGCGTCTGCTCGATGTATGTCTGCTCTGTCTCATCGGCGGCAACCTGCTCGTCCGACTCTTCGGAATCGCCGCCGGAGCAGGCGCACAGGCCCAGCAGCAGGGCGCAGCAGAGCAACAGGACGGTCAGCTTTTTTGTTGACTTCACGGAAATATCCTCCTTGTGTTGAAGCTGGTCACGGGCGTTTCGCCCGTAATATTGGAGCGCTTCCTCTCGAAGGCGATTGTAAACCGATATATAATAAAAGTCAACGAAAAAAATTTTCAGGGAACCTCTAAATAACTATGACAAGCGCAGATGGCAAAAGATTTTGTCAGATGCCGCAGACATAGTTTTTAGAGGTTCCCTTCAGCTATACGCTCAACGCCGCGGCCTCCCCCCGGAGGGCTTCGGGATACCGCTCCAGAATGGGCCGGACGGTTTCGCTTAAAAACTGCTCCACCTGCTGGGGGCAGCGGCCAATGTAGCGGGCCGGCTCCAGATGGGCGTCCAGTTCCTGCCGGTTCAGGCCGAACAGTGGGTCGGCGGCGATTAGCTCGATGAGATTGTTGGACAGGCCCTTATTTTTCACGTTGTCCCCCGCCGTCAGGGACAGCTGGCGGATGCGCTCGTGCAGCTCCTGCCGGTTCCCGCCCCGCTTGACGGCGTCCATCATGATGTTCTCCGTGGCCATAAAGGGCAGCTCCTCCATCACATGGCGCTGGATGACCTTTTCGTGAACCACCAGGCCGGAGGCCACGTTTTCATAGATGTTCAAAATGGCGTCCACCGCCAGGAATGCCTCCGGGATGGAAATGCGCTTGTTGGCCGAGTCGTCCAGGGTGCGCTCGAACCACTGAGTGGAGGCGGTGATGGCCGGGTTGGCGGCGTCGGCAACGACGTAGCGGGCCAGGGCGCAGATGCGCTCGCAGCGCATGGGGTTGCGCTTATAGGGCATGGCGGAGGAGCCGATTTGTTTGGCCTCGAAGGGCTCCTCCACCTCCTTCAAATGGCACAGCAGGCGCATATCTGTGGCAAATTTGCTGGCGGACTGGGCCACGCCGGACAGGGCGGACAGAACGGCGGCGTCCATCTTCCGGGAGTAGGTCTGGCCGGAGACCGGAACCACCGCCTCAAAGCCCATCTCGGCGGCAATTTTCTCCTCCAGGCGGCGGCACTTCTCCCCGTCCCCCTCGAACAGCTCCAAAAAGGATGCCTGGGTGCCGGTGGTTCCCTTGGAGCCCAGCAGCTTCAGGGTGGAAAGGCGGTGCTCGATTTCCTCCAGGTCCATCACCAAATCGTTCATCCACAGGGTGGCCCGCTTGCCCACCGTGACCAGCTGGGCGGGCTGGAAATGCGTAAAGCCAAGGGTGGGCAAGGCTTTATGCTTGTCAGCAAACTCCCCCAGCCGGGCCAGCACCCGCACCAGCTTATCCCGCAGGAGCAGCAGCCCCTCCCGCATGAGAATCACGTCCGTGTTGTCCCCCACATAGCAGCTGGTGGCCCCCAGGTGGATGATGGGCATGGCCTTGGGGCAGGCGTCCCCAAAGGTGTGGACATGGGCCATTACGTCGTGGCGCAGCTCCCGCTCGTAGGCGGCGGCCTTGTCGTAGTCGATGTCGGTCAGGTGGGCCTCCATCTCGTCGATTTGCTCCTGGGTGATGGGCAGGCCCAGCTCCATCTCCGCCCGGGCCAGGGCCACCCACAGCCTGCGCCAGGTGGAAAACTTTTTGTCGGGGGAAAAGATGTACTGCATCTCCGCGCTGGCATAGCGGGAGGACAGGGGGCTTTCGTAGCGTTCCTTATTCATAAAGCACCTCATTCATTTTCCTGCGGGGGTTCCGCCGGTTTCAGGGGACAGCCCTCCGGGTCGATGTTCTTCTTCTCCAGCCGCTGGGCCACAAAGTCCCGCATCAGCATATAGATAACCGCGAAAACCGGCACGCCCAAAATCATGCCCGCCACGCCGAACAGACCGCCGCCCACCACGATGGCCACCAGCACCCAGATGGCGGACAGGCCGGTGTAATTGCCCAGGATTTTTGGGCCGATTAAATTGCCGTCCAGCTGCTGGAGGGCTAAAATCATGATTCCAAAGCGCACCGCCGCCCAGGGATTGACCATCAGCAGGATTAAAACCGACGGGATCGCGCCGATAAACGGACCGAAAAAGGGAATGATATTGGTCACGCCGATGACCACGCTGAGCAGGGGGACGTAGGGAATCCTGAGAATCACACACAGAATGGCGCACAGCACGCCGATGATGACGCTGTCGATGATTTTTCCGTTGATAAAGCCGATAAAAATCTGGTTGGAGCGGCGGCAGATGTGGAGCACGTGCTCGGTTTTGTCCGCAGGAAACAGGGCGAACAGCAGGGCCTTCACCTGTTTTTTCAGTGCCTTTTTCCCGGAGAGCATATAGACGGAGGAAATGACAGCCGTGATGGCCGAGATAATCCCGCTGCCCACGGCGATTCCGTAATTGAGCACCTGGGGCAGCACGCTGGAGACGGTGCTGGCCAGGCTGCTCCACAAATCCTGATAGGACAGCAGCAGATTGTCCAGCCCCTCCCACTCAAGCTCCCAATCCTCCGTCAGCTCTGTGACCCAGGTGTTCAGGTTGTTCAGATAGGTGCCCATGTTGTTCACCAGGGCCACGATGCTGTCGATGACCTGGGGCACCACCAGGGCGATGAGAACCACCAGCAGGGCGAACACCAGCAGGTACACCGTCAAAATGGAAAGCCCCCGCTTCCAGCGCAGGTTTTTATATACCTTCCGTTCAAAAAACGCCGTCGGCGTATTGAGCAGATAGGCCACCGCGAAGCCGATGATAAACGGGGAGAGGATGCCCAAAAAGCCGGAAACCTTCTCCCGGAGCGCGCCCAGATTGGACAGGGCCACATAGAACAGAATCCCGACTAAAACAATCGTCAGATTGGCAAGGGCCTTGGAATCAAAAAAGTGGAACTTTTTCTTCAATTCTTAGCCTCCGGCTTCTCCGCCCCGCCGCCTGCGGGCATCTCCCGCCGGAGCACCTCCTGCATCACGCCGCCCGCGCCGCCCTCCAGCATAGCGTGACGCACCCGGCTGACGGTGGCGCTGCTGACGCCCATTTTTTCCGAGATGTCCACATAGACCATCCCCCGGTGCAGGCACAGGGCCACCTGGAACCGCTGCTCCATGGCCCGCAGCTCCGCCTGGGTGCACAGATCCTCGAAAAAGCGCCTGCACTCCTCCGGGGAGTTCAGCTTCATCACGATTTCATACAGCGCCATATCGCGCTCGTTCTCCCGGGCCATGGGCAGCCCCTCCTTTCCGTCTTTTACAAATTCATCAGGTACTGGCCGTACCGGGTGGTTTTCATGCTCTCGCCGACCTCATTCCTCTGCTGGGTGGTGATAAAGCCCTGCCGCCAGGCGGTCTCCTCGATGCAGCCGATGAGACGGCCGCTCTCCTTTTGCAGCCGCCTGATTTCGTTGGCCGCCGCCAGCAGGCTCTTGGCGTTCCCGGCGTCGTGCCAGGTAAAATCCCTGTCCAGCAGGGAGACCTTCAGCTTTTTGCGCCGCATGTACTCGATGTTCACGTCAGTAATCTCCAGCTCCCCCCGGGCGGAGGGCTTCAGGTTTTTGGCAATTTCGCTGGCGTCCTTGTCGTAAAAGTACAAGCCCGGCACCACATAGTTGGACTTGGGGTACTGGGGCTTTTCCTCCAGGCTGAGCATGTTGCCCTTCTCGTCGAACTCCACCACGCCGAAGGGCCGGGGGTCCTCCACATAGAAGCCGAAGATGGTGGCCCCCTGCTGGTGCCTCAGGGCATCCCGGAGGTTTTTCCCAAAGGTGGGGGAGTAAAAAATATTGTCCCCCAGGGCCAGGCAGACCCGGTCGCCCTTGATAAACTCCGCGCCCAAAATCAGCGCGTCGGCGATGCCCCGGGCCACCGGCTGCTCCTTGTAGGAAATGCGGGCGCCGAAGCGGGATCCGTCCCCCAGGGTGTCCTCAAAGGCGCGGGCCACGCCCCCCGGCGGGATAATGACCAGAATGTCCCGGATACCCGCCTGGAGCAGCACGTCCAGGGGGTAATAAATCATGGGCTTGTCAAAGACGGGGAGAAGCGGCTTGCTGACCGGGTAGGTCATCGGGTATAGGCGGGTCCCCTTGCCCGCCGCCAGAATGATTCCTTTCATAGAATGCTTCCTTTCTTTTACATTGGCCTGCGGCCCTGGATTACTTTCATTTTAATACATTTTTGCCCGCGCTGTCAACTGATTTCTGCGGCCCGGCGGATTTCCGTCCCATGCGAAAAATGAATTGGAAAAATTTTATTTTTTTGTCTCATGTAGATTGCAAAATTCCCATAAATTAAGCGCCCCTTTTCGCGCATAGCCGCCGGGCGGCGGCGGCAAACTGAGATGGATGACGAAAGGAGGCCATTGTCATGGGCAGGAGAAAACGGGTGCTTCAAATCACGGCAGTGGCGGCGGCCGTCGCCCTGGCGGCGGGATTTGCCATCCAGGGGTACAGCCGGGCGGCCCGGAACCAGCGGCTGCTGGAGATGAACGCCGTGCGCGCCTATTACGAGCTGACCGCCGCCGTGTCGGAGATGGACGCGGATTTGCAGAAGCTGCAATACGTCACCACGCCGGTTTTGATGCAGTCCCTATGCGCCGACCTGTACGCCCGGGCCATGACGGCCCAGATGGCCCTGGGGGAGCTGCCCGCCTCCGATGTTTTGCTGGAGCAGACCTGCGCTTTCCTGGCCCAGACGGGGGACTACGCCAACGCCCTGGTAAAAAGCTGCGCCCTGGAGGGCTGCCGCCAGGAGGACAGTCTGCAGCTGGGGCAGCTGGCCGAGGCCTCCTCCGCCCTGTCCTCCGCCCTGCTGGAGCTGGAGGCCGGCCTGTCCGGCGGGACGGCGGACATGGCACGGCTGCTGGACGCGGAACAGACCCTGAGCGCCGGGGACGGCCAGGCTGAAACCGGCGGGAACAGCTTTCAGGACATCGAGGCCGACTTCCCCGAAACCCCCTCTCTGATCTACGACGGCCCCTTCTCCGAGCATCTCAGCCGCCGGATCCCCCTGGCCCTGGAGGGGCTGGAGGAAGTCACCCAGGAGCAGGCCCTGGAGCGGGCGGCGGCCTTCCTGGGCTGCCAGCCCCAGGAGGTGACCCCGGCGGGCCAGGGGGCGGGGGCGCTGCCCACCTGGGCCCTGCGGGCCGGGAACGCCTACGTGGAGGTGACCCGCCAGGGGGGCCAGGTGCTGGAGCTGCTGAACGCCCGGAGCGTGGGGGAGGCCGCCGTGTCCACGGTGCAGGCCGTGGCCGCCGCGAAAGCCTTTCTGGAGGAACGGGGCTTTTCCTCCATGAAAGAGAGCTACCATATCCGGCAGGATAACGTGCTGACCCTCCACTTCGCCCCGATGCAGGGGGATGTGCTGTGCTACCCCGATTTGATTAAGGTCTCGGTGGCCCTGGACAACGGGGAAATCGTGGGCTTTGAAAGCCACGGCTGGGTGATGAACCACACCCGGCGCGCCCTGGAGACGCCCCAAATCAGCCGGGAGGAGGCCCAGACCGCAGTTTCCCCCCAGCTGGAGGTGCTGTCCCACCAGTTGGCCCTAATCCCCACGGCGGGGGAGTCCGAGGTGCTGTGCCACGAGTTCAAGTGCCGCACGCAGCAGGACGCCCACGTGCTGGTCTATGTCAACGCCGCCACCGGCAATGAAGAGCGCATCCTCCTGCTCCTGGAGGACGACAGCGGCACGCTGGTCTGGTAATGTTCAAAATCGGCAATATTGCTTATCTTTTGGGCTGAAGTGATTTGAGCGAATTTTATTGAAGAAATGTTTTTCTACAATCGGCAGCGTTGCCTCCGCGCAAGAATGGAATAAAAAGTCCCGGAGATGGCGCCTCCGGGACTTTTCGTATGCCGCATGAACCTGTTGCAGCACACTGCCCTTGATAAAATCAAGCGCAGGCAGAACTGCTTTTACAGATATTTTTTTATCCCCTCCGGGGCCAGGGCGGGGTCTACGGAGATGGAGACGGTGAATTTAATGCCGTTCTCCTGGGAGAACCGCTCCAGCCAGTCCAGGAAGCGGGTGGTACTCTCCTGGTTCTCGTCGGGGAGAATCTTGCGCAGGCCCTCGATGAAGATGTGGGTAATGTCGTAATTTCCGGCGTACAGGCCGCAGATGAAGCCCCGCAGGGACTCGTAGGTGTTAATCTGATAGCTGACGGCGTCCACCAGGCGGATTTTATAGTGAATATCGAAGGTCAGGGAGCGGCTGTGCTCGATGGCCACCACGTTGCCGTTTTCCGCGCCGGCGGCGGCGTTGATTAACTCGACCATTTGCTTGGTTTTCCCGGTGCCCTTCAGGCCCATAATTACTTTGACCATATACGATCACTCCTTTGATGTATGCCGGGCCGCGCCCGGCCGGTTTGGATACTATTATCCTACCATCATTTCGTCCGAATTGCAACCGCTTTTTTACTCCCATATTATTCCTAAATGCGTTTGAGCAACTCCTCCCGGCGCGCCTCGCTGCCGGGCTTTCCCAAAAGGGCGAACATATTCTGCTTGTAGGCCTCCACCCCCGGCTGGTCGAAGGGGTTGACCCCCAGCAGGTAGCCGGACAGGCCGCAGGCAAATTCAAAGAAGTAAATCATTTCCCCCACGCTCCGCGCGTCCCGCCGGGGCAGGGTCAGCACCAGGTTGGGCACGCCCCCGTCCACATGGGCCAGGCGGGTGCCGTTGATGGCCTGCTCGGCCACGAAGGCCAGGCTCTTCCCGGCCAGGAAGTTCAGTCCGTCCAGATCCTCCGGATCCTCCGGGATATACAGCTGACCCCGAGGCTGCTCGAAACGCACCACCGTCTCCAGCAGGATGCGCTCCCCGTCCTGGATGTACTGGCCCATAGAGTGCAAATCCGCTGTAAACTCCACGCTGGCGGGGAACAGGCCCCTGTGCCCCTTCCCCTCGCTCTCCCCGTACAGCTGCTTCCACCACTCGGCGAAAAAGCGGAAGGAGGGCTCGTAACAGGCCAGCAGCTCGACGCGCTTGCCGCTCTCATACAGGGCGTTCCGGGCGGCGGCGTACTGCCAGGCGGCGTTGTCCGAACCGGGGACAAGCAGGCGCTCCCGTTCGGCGGCGGCCCCGGCCATCAAGTCCTCGATAGAAATCCCGGCGGCGGCAATGGGCAGCAATCCCACGGCGGTCAGCACCGAGTAGCGCCCGCCGATCTCGTCGGGAACCACGAAGCACTCGTACCCCTCCTTATCCGCCATGGACTTCAGGGCGCCACGGGCCTTGTCGGTGGTGGCGTAAATGCGCTGCCTGGCTCCCTCCCTGCCGTAACGTTCCTCCAGCAGCTTTTTGAAAATGCGGAAGGTGACGGCGGGTTCGGTGGTGGTGCCCGACTTGGAGATGACGTTGACGGAAAAGTCCTGCCCCTCCAGGCTCTCCAGCAGCTCCAGCAGGGCGTCAGTGGACAGGCCGTTTCCGGCGAAGCAGATGCGGGGCGCGGCGCTGTCCGCCCCCAGCAGCTCGATGGCCGCCCTGGCCCCCAGGTAGGACCCGCCGATGCCGATGACCACCAGCGCCTGGGACTTCTCCCGGATGCGCCGGGCTGCCGCCTGAATGCGGGAAAACTCCTCCCGGTCGTAGGTTTCGGGCAGATCCACCCAGCCGGTAAATTCCCCGCCGGGGCCGTCCCCCCGGCGCAGCATCTGGTGGGCGTTCTCCAAAGCCCCCGCCCGGCCCGTCAGAAAATCCGGCCCCAGGGCCGCGTATGTGGTGTTGACAAGCATATCCAAACCTCCTGTGTATTGATTCCTGTGTATATATTATACCCGGTCATACATATGCTGTCAATCTCCAGGAGAAAATCTCGCGCGGGCCGCCTGCCTGCGCATGCTGCGGCAGACTTCCGTTTGACGAAGAACGTCTTATACTGATTCTTCATAAAAGAAGGGAACCCCTAAAAACTATGTCTGCGGCATCTGACAAAATCTTTTGCCATCTGCTCTTACCGATTTAATCAGTCCTTCCTAGAGGTTCCATTATTTCCGCTTTGCCCGAAGTTTCCCCTTGACATGGGGCGGAAATTGTGGTAAAGTAACGCCTGTAAACCGTTGAGGCGGGATAAGGACGGCTGTGCCCCTACAGAGAGCCTGCGCTGCTGAGAGGCAGGCGGAACGCAAGCCGTCATATGGGCCGCTGAGGGTGCGGTGAAATCCCGGTCGGGAGAGTAGCTGGCAACGCGCTGGCCCGCGTCAGTGGCCGGGGGTATGCTGGTACCCCGCAAAGGGTGCGGATTTTTCCGTAAAGCAAGGTGGCACCGCGGGTCTTTTGATTCGTCCTTGGCTGAGCAATGCTCCGTCAGGGATTTTTTCATTTCCGGCGGAGGAACAAATCTTTCGGAATGGAAGGAGCGAGCGGAAAATGGCTTTTCCCGATTTGGAGCGGCTGCGGCAGGCCGCCGCTGAGGGGTACAAAACCGCGCCGGTGGGCATGGAGATCCTGTCCGACGTGAAAACCCCCATCCAGGTGCTTCGGATTCTCAAAAATGTGTCCGAGCACTGCTACATGCTGGAGTCCGTGGAGGGCGGCGAGACCTGGGGCCGGTATACCTTTCTGGGCTATGAGCCCAGGCTGGAGCTGACGTGCCTGAACGGCGTGATGAAGGTGGGAGGGACGCAGTTCGAGACGGACGACCCCGGCGGGTACATCAAACAGATTTTAGACGAGCATAAAAGCGCCCGGTTCCCCGGTTTCCCCACCTTCACCGGCGGCCTGGTGGGGTACTTTTCCTATGACTACCTGAAGTACGCCGAGCCCACCCTGCGCCTGGACGCGGAGGACCGGGAGGGGTTCCAGGACGTGGATCTGATGCTCTTTGACAAGGTCATCGCCTTTGACAACTACCGGCAGAAGATTACCCTGATTGTCAACGTCTCCCTCAACGGGCAGCTGGAAGCCGAATACGGCCGAGCCTGCCAGGAGCTGGAGCGCATGGCGGATTTAATCCGCCACGGTCAGCCCCAGCCGGAGCAGCCGGGCCGATTGACCAGCCCCATCACCCCGCTGTTTGACCGGGACACCTTCTGCCAGATGGTGCGCCGGGCCAAGGGTCACATCCGGGAGGGGGACATCTTCCAGATTGTCCTGTCCAACCGGCTGGAGGCCTCCTATGAGGGCAGCCTGCTCAACGCCTACCGGGTGCTGCGCACCATCAACCCTTCCCCCTATATGTTCTACTTCTCCAGCTCCGATTTGGAGGTGGCCGGGGCCTCGCCGGAAACGCTGGTCAAGCTGGAGGACGGGGTGCTGCACACCTTCCCCCTGGCCGGCACCCGGCCCAGGGGGGCCACGCCGGAGGAAGACCTGCGCCTGGAGCGGGAGCTGCTGGCCGACGAGAAGGAGCTGGCAGAGCACAATATGCTGGTGGATCTGGGCCGCAACGACATCGGGAAAATCAGCTCCTTCGGCACGGTGCAGGTGGAGAAGTACCACTGCATCGAGCGCTACTCCCACGTCATGCACATCGGCTCCACCGTCCGGGGGGAGCTGGCCCCGGGCCGGACGGCCCTGGACGCCGTGGACGCCATCCTGCCCGCCGGCACCCTGTCCGGCGCGCCCAAGCTGCGGGCCTGCCAGCTGATTAACGACATTGAGGACAACAAGCGGGGCATTTACGGCGGGGCCATTGGCTACCTGGACTTTACGGGGAACCTGGACACCTGCATCGCCATCCGCATCGCCTACAAGAAAAACGGCAAGGTGTTCGTCCGCAGCGGGGCGGGCATCGTGGCCGACTCGGTGCCGGAGGTGGAACACCAGGAGTGCATCAACAAGGCCCAGGCCGTGGTCAAGGCCCTGCAAATGGCGGAGGAGGCGGACTTATGCTGCTGCTGATTGATAATTATGACAGCTTTTCCTATAACCTATACCAGCTCATCGGCTCCCTGAACCCGGACATCAAGGTGGTGCGCAACGACGCCGTCACCCCGGAGGACATCCGCGCTCTAAAACCCCAGGCCCTGATTCTCTCCCCCGGCCCCGGCCGCCCGGAGGACGTGGGGGTGTGCGTGGAGGCGGTGCGCCAGCTGGGGGGAGAGATCCCTGTCCTGGGGGTCTGCCTGGGGCACCAGGCCATCTGCACCGCCTACGGGGCCACGGTGTCCTACGCCAAAACCCTGATGCACGGCAAGCAGTCCCAGGCTACGTTGGACGCGGACTGCCCCCTGTTCAAGGGCTGTCCGCCGGTGACGCCGGTGGCCCGGTATCACTCCCTGTCTGTGGTGGAGGAGACCTTGCCGGAAGCGCTGTCCGTCCTGGCGCGGGCCGACGACGGGGAGGTCATGGCCGTGGGCCATAAGAAATACCCGGTATTCGGCCTGCAATTTCACCCGGAGTCCATTATGACCCCGGAAGGGCCGCATATGCTGGCCAATCTGTTGGAATTTGTCAAAGCACAATAAAAGTTGGAGGGATTTACAATGATTCAGCAAGCCATTATCAAGCTCAGTGACCGCAACGACCTGAGCTATGACGAAACCGCCGCCTGCGTCAACGAGATTATGGACGGCAACACCACCCAGCTGGAGACCGCCGCCTTTCTGATGGGTCTTTCTGTCAAGGGAGAGACGGTGGATGAAATCGCCGCCGCCGCTCGGGCCATGCGGGACCACGCCGTCCCCATGCCCCACGAGGGGGAGGTGCTGGAGATTGTGGGCACCGGCGGCGACCGATCCAACACCATCAACGTCTCCACCACGGCAGCCCTGGTCATCGCCGCAGGCGGCGTTACAGTGGCCAAGCACGGAAACGCCGCTGCCTCCTCCAAGTGTGGCGCGGCGGACTGCCTGGAGGCCCTGGGGGTGGACACCCACATGGCTCCGGAGAAAATGGCCAAGGTGCTGGCGGACACGGGGATGTGCTTTATGCACGCTCAGGTGTACCACAGCGCCATGAAATATGTGGGCCCTGTGCGCAAGGCTCTGGGATGCCACACGGTGTTTAACGTCCTCGGCCCCCTGACCAATCCCGCCTGCAATGAGATGCAGGTCATGGGCGTGTACAAGCAGGAGCTGGTGCAGCCCATGGCCGACGTGCTCTCCCGGCTGGGAGTGCGCAGGGGCGTGGTGGTCTTCGGCCAGGACACCATGGATGAGCTGTCCATCTCCGCCCCCACCAGCGTGTGCGAGTTTGACGGGGCGGAGCGGAAAAACTACGTCATCACCCCGGAGGAGTGCGGCCTGAAGCGGGCCAACAAGTCCGATGTGGTGGGGGGCGACCCGGACTACAACGCCCAGGCGGCCAGAGACATTCTCTCCGGCAAGGAGCAGGGGCCCAAGCGGGACATCGTGGTACTGAATGCCGGCGCGGGTCTATATGTCGGGGGCAAAGCCGGCTCCATCCCGGAGGGCGTCAGGCTGGCGGCGGAGCTGATCGACAGCGGAAAGGCCAACGCCAAGCTGGAGCAGTTCATCGCGGCGACCCGGGCATAAACGGAAAGGAGCGGCCGGATGGCGACTATTTTGGATACCATCGCCGATTACGCCCGGCTTCGGGTGGCGGCGGATGCGGAGGAGAACTCCATCGACGTGATGCAGGAGCTGGCGATGCAGGGGGGCATGGCGCACGGCGCGGCTTTCGAGCAGGCGCTGAGAAAGCCGGGTGTCAGCTTCATCTGCGAGGTGAAAAAGGCGTCCCCCTCCAAGGGGATCATCTCCGAGGATTTTCCCTACCTGAGCATTGCCAGGGAGTACGAAGGGGCGGGAGCCGACTGCATCTCCTGCCTGACAGAACCCAAGTGGTTTTTAGGCTCCGACCAGATTTTCCGGGACATCCGCGCTGCCGTCTCCCTGCCCATGCTGCGCAAGGACTTTGTGGTGGACGACTACCAGATTTATCAGGCCAAGGTCATGGGGGCCAATGCGGTGCTGCTGATCTGCGCCCTGCTGGACACCGAAACCGTCGCCCGGTATCTGGAGCTGTGCGGCCGCCTGGGCCTCGCCGCCCTGGTGGAGGCCCACGACGAGGGGGAAATCGCCTCCGCCGTGGCCGCCGGGGCCAGGATCATCGGGGTCAACAACCGGAATTTGAAGGACTTTTCCGTAGACTTCTCCAACGCCGCCCGGCTTCGGGATCTGATCCCCCCCGGCGTGCTGTTCGTGGCGGAGTCCGGCGTGAAAGGGCCGGCGGACGTGGCCGCCCTGCGCTCCCTTGGAGCGGACGCCGTTTTGATTGGCGAGACACTGATGCGCGCGGCGGATAAGAAAAAAACTCTGGATGCACTGCGAGGTGGACGATGAAGAAGAAAGTAAAGCTGTGCGGGCTGTCCCGCCCGGAGGACGTGGAAGCGGTCAACCGCCTGCGGCCGGACTACTGCGGGTTTGTCATCGATTTTCCCAAAAGCCACCGCAGCGTGACGGTGGAGCAGCTGCGCCGCCTGCGGGGCCGGCTGGCGGCGGGCATCCCGCCGGTGGGGGTTTTTGTGGACCAGCCGGTGGAGCAGGTGGGCACCCTGCTGGAGCTGGGGGTCATATGGGTGGCCCAGCTCCACGGGGGGGAGGACGGGACGTACATCGCCCGTCTGCGGCGGATGACCTCCCGCCCCATCTGGCAGGCATTTCAGATCCACAGCGCCGAGGACGTGAAACGGGCGGCGGCCAGCGCCGCCGACTTCGTCCTGCTGGACGCGGGACAGGGGGGCGGCAAGCCCTTCGCCTGGGACTTGCTGGAGGGCTTCCCCCGGCCCTTCGGCCTGGCCGGGGGGCTGAACGAAGGGAACCTGGCCGCCGCGCTGGCCACCCAGGCCCAGCTGGTGGACGTGTCCGGCGGCGTGGAGACGGACGGGGTCAAGGATCCGGAAAAAATGGAGCGCTTCGTCGCCCAGGTGCGCGCCTGGGGACGGGGCGGGGAAGCAGAGGAACAGGAGGGCTTTTATGAGCAATGAGAACGGGCGCTTCGGCGTACACGGGGGGCAGTACATCCCCGAAACCCTGATGAACGCGGTCATCGAGCTGGAGCAGGCTTACAACCGCTATAAGGACGACCCGGAGTTTTGCCGGGAGCTGGACGAGCTGCTGCAAAACTACGCCGGCCGCCCCAGCCGGCTGTACTACGCGGAGAAGATGACAAAGGATTTGGGTGGGGCCAAAATCTACCTGAAGCGGGAGGATTTGAACCACACCGGCGCCCACAAGATCAACAACGTGCTGGGCCAGGCCCTGCTGGCGAAGAAGATGGGCAAAACCCTCCTGATTACCGAGACCGGGGCGGGGCAGCACGGCGTGGCCCCCGCCACGGCGGAGGCCCGGCTGGGGATGGAGTGCGGGGTGTTCATGGGCAAAGAGGACACGGTGCGCCAGGCCCTGAACGTCTACCGGATGCGGCTGCTCGGCTCCCAGGTGGTGCCGGTGGAGACGGGGACGGGCACTTTGAAGGACGCGGTCTCCGAGGCCATGCGGGAGTGGACCAGCCGCATTGACGACACCCACTACTGCCTTGGCTCCGTCATGGGCCCCCACCCCTTCCCCATCATCGTCCGGGACTTCCAGGCCGTCATCTCCAGGGAGATCAAGCAGCAGCTCCAGGAGAAGGAGGGCCGCCTGCCCGACGCGGTCATCGCCTGCGTGGGCGGCGGCAGCAACGCCATCGGGGCCTTTTACCACTTCATCGACGACCCCTCCGTCCGCCTGATCGGCTGCGAGGCGGCGGGCCGGGGCATCGACACCTTTGAGACGGCGGCCACCATCAGCACCGGCCGCCTGGGCATCTTCCACGGCATGAAGTCCTATTTCTGCCAGGACGAGTACGGCCAGATTGCCCCGGTCTACTCCATCTCCGCCGGGCTGGACTACCCCGGCATCGGCCCGGAGCACGCCTGGCTGCACGACATCGGGCGGGCGGAGTATGTGGCCATTACCGACGACGAGGCGGTCAACGCCTTTGAGTACCTCAGCCGCATGGAGGGCATCATCCCCGCCATCGAGTCGGCCCACGCGGTGGCCTACGCCCAGAAGCTGGCCCCCACTATGGACAAGAACCAGATCATCGTCATCAACATCTCCGGCCGGGGCGACAAGGACTGCGCCGCCATCGCCCGCTACAGAGGGGAGGATATTTATGAGTAATCTGGCTTCGGCCTTTCAGAGCGGAAAGGCGTTCATCCCCTTTCTGACCTGCGGCGACCCGGATCTGGACACCACCGCCGCCCTGGTCCGGGCCATGGCCGCCGCCGGGGCCGATTTAATCGAGCTGGGCATCCCCTTTTCCGACCCCACCGCCGAGGGGCCGGTCATCCAGGCGGCCAACCTGCGGGCCCTGACCGGGGGCGTAACCACCGATAAAATTTTCCGAATGGTGGAAAATCTGCGCCAGGACGTGGATCTTCCCATGGTGTTCATGACCTACGCCAACGTGGTCTACTCCTACGGGGCTGAGCGGTTCATGGAAAACGCCGCCCAATGCGGCGTCAACGGCCTGATTCTCCCCGATGTGCCCCTGGAGGAGAAGGAGGAGTTCGCCCCCATCTGCCGCAGTCACGGCCTGGAGCTGGTCAGCATGATCGCCCCCACCTCCCAGGAGCGGGTGGAGAAGATTGCCCGCCAGGCCGAGGGCTTTCTGTACTGCGTGTCCTCCCTGGGGGTCACCGGCGTGCGGGACGCCATCACCACCGACGTGGGCGCGCTGATTCGCCAGGTGCGCCGGGCCAACCCGGACATCCCCTGCGCTGTGGGCTTCGGCATCTCCACCCCCCAGCAGGCGGCGGACATGGCCCGCTGCGCCGACGGCGTTATCGTCGGCTCTGCCATTGTCAAGCTCATCGCCCAGCACGGCTCTGCCGCCGCCGCGCCGGTGGGCGAATATGTGGCGCAGATGAAAGCGGCCATCTCCCAGCTGTAACGGCCCCGCCGCGAAAGCCGCGTCCGGCGAAGGGAGCCGGCTGGACGCCGATTCCAGCAATAACCGCGCCATCCCCGCCCCGGACAGCGTATTCGACACCTGGAGCCTGACCCGCGGCGATGTATTGACCATCAGCGGCCCCCTGCTTTTGCCTGGGCAGGGGGCCGGGCTTCATGTGCCGCGGCGGCAAAATCGGTTTTCGCGCTTTGGGCGCGAAAAGTTTGCTTTTTTATTCCCGCTCTTATATAATATCCGTAAAAGCGGCCCGCCGGGGCCGCAATCCGGCGGAGGTGAGGTTTTGGATAAAATCGCGGTTTTAATCCCGTGCTACAACGAAAGCCAGACCATCCAAAAGGTCGTGGCCGATTTCAGGCAGGCCCTGCCCGAAGCGGTCATTTATGTATACGACAATAACTCCAGCGACCAAACGGACGAGCTGGCCCGCCGGGCCGGGGCGGTGGTGCGCTATGAGCGCCAGCAGGGCAGCGGAGTACCTCCGCACGGGGCTGGTGCTCCGGTTCCCCACGCTGATTGTCTGCGGCTTTGCGTTCCTGGCGGCGATCCAGTGCTTTTTCGCCGGGATGCAGCTGCAGACCATGATACAGAAAAATCGGCAGGATTTTGAGCTGGCGCTGCAGCGCGCCATGAGGGAGCAGAGGGAGGCCCATGAAAAAGCTAATCAGTCAAGTCATTAAATTCGGCGCCGTGGGCGTGCTGGCCTTCCTGGTGGATTACGGGGTGCTGTATGTCCTGACGGAATTTGCCCATGTGTACTATCTGCTCTCCGCCGGCATCTCCTTCGCCGTGTCGGTGGTGGTCAACTATCTGTGCAGTATGCGCTTTGTGTTCGTGCGCCGGGAAGACATGGGGCGGGCCAGGGAATTTACGCTTTTCGTCCTGCTGAGCGTGGCGGGACTGCTGCTCAACGAGGTTTTGATGTGGCTGGGCGTAGATTGGCTCCACCTGCATTATATGCTGGTGAAAATTTTTGCCACCGCCGTGGTCATGGTGTGGAATTTCATCTCCCGGAAGCTCTGGCTGGAAAAGCGGGACGCCGAGGGGGGCGAGCCGGCTGGAACAGGGTGGGAATAAATGTATTGAAAAGGAGACCAGGGTCATGTCAGTGGAAAAATTGGAGAATAGGGAACCGAAAAAAACGAAGCCCCTGCTGTGGCCCTTGGCTGCGGCGGCGGCGCTCATCGGCCTTATCATCTGCTTCGGACGCAAGATTACCTTCAGTGGTAGCGTTTACGCCTCTTATACGGAAAATTATTTTGAAGACTTTGTGTGGACCGATATCCTTGTGTTTCTCCTTGCGGCGGCGGTCAGCTTTGCCGTGCTATATCTGTTGGGCAGGGCCATCGGACGCTGGAGCCGCCCACTCCAGGAGCGAAAGGGGCGCTATTCCAAAAAGCTGTTCTGGCTGTGCTTCGCTGTTTTGTGTCTGGCTTGGCTCCCCTTCTTTTTGATGGATTTTCCAGGAAGCGTGCTGGTGGATTCTCACACATCCATCGCCCAAGTGCTGGGTTATCAAAATTTTAACAACCATTTCCCCGTGCTGTACACCCTGTTCGTGGGTATTTTTATAAAATTGGGCCAGGCTTTGGGCAGCCTGACCATCGGGGTTTTTCTGTACTCGCTGACCCAGTACCTTTTGATGGCGGCGGGGTATGCCTTCTTTCTGACATGGCTGTACCAAAAAGGAGCAAAAAAATGGTTTGTCGCTCTTTGCCTGGCTTTTTATGCCCTGATGCAGACCTTTGCCATGTTTGCTGTAATCATGTGGAAGGACCCTCTGTTTACTCTGGCTCTGTTGGCGTTAACAGTGTTGCTGGTTGAACTAGTCCAGTCCGGAGGTGTCTTGTGCCGGAGTAAAAAATTCTGCGTTTGCTGGGCTGCTGTGCTGTTCGGCGTGATTTTCCTGCGCAACAACGGCATTTTTATAGTCGTAGGGCTTCTGCTTGTGGTGCTGTTTGTATACCGAAAGCAGGGAAAGCGCCTGTTGGGAACATCCCTATGCCTGATTGTGGGATCCTGCATCATCTTGGGGCCGGTGTACAGCCTTGCCGGGGTGGGGGAGGATACGGCGGTGGAGTCCCTTGGGATCCCCATCCAGCAGATTGCGTATGTCGTCGTCTCCGGCGGGGAGATGACCGAGGAGGAGGCGCAGACTGCGGACACTATGCTCCCTCTGGAGCGCTACGAAGAAGTTTACACCCCCTGCATCGTCGATTCAATTAAGTGGGACGAGGATTTTCGCCTGACCAGCGCTCTGGCGAAGGACTGGGTGACGATTGGGATTAAAAATTTCCCGGCCTATGTGAAAGCGTACTGCCTGCAGACCTTTGGCTTTTGGAAAATCGGCGCGCGCAACGGCTACGGGGATTTTGCCTCTGGGCTCAGCGACCCGCTCTATGAGTACACGATCGAGCAGGTCAACCTGCTGGAAAAGCTGCCGGGCGGCGAGATACTCAGCCAGATTCAGCACGTGCTGCGCATCCATTTCAGCGCGGGCACCTTATTTGTGCTGTGGCTGGTCTGCTTGGCGCTGCTGCTATACCGGCGGCAATTTCGACTGGCGCTGGTGTTGCTGCCGGGATTTTTGCTGTGGGGGACGCTGATGTTGGCCACACCTGTGGCCTTTAGCCTGCGGTATGTCTATTTGTTGCTGACCGCCATGCCCCTGGTGGTCGTCCTGCCGCGCATGATGCCGGAGCCAAAGTAGAACTTACGTTAAAACCAGGGGAAACAAAAGCACCCGCCATCCCTCTTCCTTCAATAGAAAAAAAGCGTAAACGGAATGATTTTTGGCACGGAAATCAATTTTGAAAAATAAAATGATGGACAGGAACCGCCCTCAGACGTATTTGAAAGACGATTCTTGTTTCTCCCAAGCGGGCGCACACATAGGTGCGCCCCTACGAAAAGATTGAAAGAAAGTTCGTAAATCCAGCGAAAATGCAAAAAGCGGGAAATTGCTGCGGACGATAAGCAGGAGGAAAACAACGAGAGCAACCAACGGCGACGGATAGAAAAAGCTTGATACAAAAAAGGAATTGGCCGCCCTTTTTTGTAGGGGCGCACCTATGTGTGCGCCCGTGACGGTTGCGTAATCCGGCTCTTTTCGATAGTAGGGTTCACATATTGATGATGGCAAAATTGATT
>JAJPXI010000144.1 GCA_021205585.1 Oscillospiraceae bacterium | reverse complement strand
TTCAAACTTTTGCAACGCACTTTTGGCGGAAAAGTTCCGCCAGCCGCCGCAGACGCATTTAATCAGTGCTTCCTTAATTCCCGTGATTTTTTTGCAAGCGCCCTTGCCTTTGGGACAAAAGTATGGTAGAGTATACAGGGACAGATTTTGAGGAAATCAACGAAAAGGAAGAGAGACATGGAAATCAACGGAGAAGTTTTTGATAAGGACGTCCGATTCGACCAGCTGGGCCTGTCCGAGCCGATTATGAAGGCCCTGGACAAAAAGGGGTACCGGCAGGCCACCCCAGTGCAGGGGGGCACCATCCCCTATTTTATGGACTGGAAGGACGTCATCGCCAAGGCCCCTACGGGCACGGGCAAAACCTTCGCCTTCGGCATCCCCATGGTGGAGCACATCGACCCCCAGAGCACCCAGGTGCTGGGCCTGGTGCTGGCCCCCACCCGGGAGCTGGCTTTGCAGATTCAGGACGAACTGCGGCTGCTGTGCCAGTTCAAGGAGGGCGTGCGCACCGTCTGCCTGTACGGCGGCGCGCCCATCGATAAGCAGATTAACGCCCTGAAAAAGCGGCCCCAGATCGTGGTGGCCACCCCCGGCCGCCTGATGGACCACATGAGCCGCCGCACCGTGCGCGTCGACCAGGTGGAGACGGTGGTGCTGGACGAGGCCGACCGGATGCTGGACATGGGCTTCATCCAGGACGTGACCCGCATCCTGGACCAGATGCCCAACCGAAGAAATATGGGGATGTTCTCCGCCACCATCTCCCGGGAGGTCATGGACATCTCCTGGGTCTACCAGCGGGATCCGGTGGAGATTACCGTCCAGGCCGACGAGGAAAACCGGCCGGACATCAAGCAGTACCGCATCCTGCTGCCCAGCCGCAGCGACAAGCTGGACGCCATGGAGCGCATCCTGCTGGCCGAGGGGTACGAGCGGTGCATCGTGTTCTGCAACACAAAAAATATGACCGACCGGCTGGCCGGGCTGCTGCAAATGCGGGGCTTTTCCGCCCAGTGCATCCACGGGGACATTCAGCAGCGCCTGCGGGAAAAGACCCTGCGCGACTTCCGGGAGGGCAAGGTGAAAATCCTGGTGGCCACCGACGTGGCCGCCCGGGGCCTGGACATCGACGACGTGGACGCCGTATTCAATTACGACGTGCCCGACGAGAACGAGTACTACGTCCACCGCATCGGCCGCACCGGCCGGGCCAAACGCCACGGGGTCAGCTACTCCCTGGTGGCCTCCGTCACCGAGGGCCTGCGCCTGGACGACATTGTTAAGATTACCGGCTGCGACATCGAGCGCCTGAAATTCGATGAGGACGGCTGCCTGATCCCCGAGCAGGAGGACGCCGCTGAAAATTGAGCTTTGCAAGGACAGCCCCCGCCCTCGGCTATATGCCGGAGGCGGGGGCTGTCTTGCCGGTCAATAGCGGTTGACCCAGCCGGAAATCAGCAGGATGGGGATCAGCCAGGCCAGGTGGAACACCAGGAGGTTGAACACGGTCAGGGAGGAGATGGCGGCCTGGGAGGTCAGGTAGAAGCTCAGCAGCAGGCCGATGACCGACTCGGCGGCGGCCAGGCCGGTGTTCAGCCGGACGGCGCTGTTCAGCCGCCTGGCCCCGGCCATCGCCTCGGCCAGCGGGCCGATCCCCTCCCGGCACACCAGGCAGACCAGAGTCTCCCCGTGGGGCCGCCCCTGCCCGGACAGCTCCCGGCGGCGCTCCTGGGCGGGGAAAACCAGCCTGTCCCCCGGCAGCTTGAAGCGCTGGGTCAGCATGGCCGGGGTAATGTTGAAATCCCTGGTGGCCAGAACGGGGGTGATGCGGCTGTCCAGCAGGGCGGACAGGGAGGGGCGCACCGTGGCGTGCAGGGCGTAGTTCAGGGCGAAGATGCCCGCCAGCTTTCCGTTGATGGCGCAGAACACCGCGTTTTTCACGTTCAGGCCCTGGGGGAGGGAAATTTTCATCAGGCGCATGAAGGAGGCGTCCCCCACCAGCACCTGGTCTGCGCGGATGACGGCGCTGACGCCGCCCTCGTAAAAGGCGGGGCGCTCCACCCGGCGGTAAATGGCCCCCTGGCTGCGCAGATACTCGTAAAAGACCCGCTCCAGCCCACAGCCCGATGCCCGAATCAGGCTGGCGGCGTAGGACACCACCCGCTCCGAGGAAAATTCAGGGAATATCTTCACCCCGTTCAGGGAGACCGACCCCGGCGGGAACACGTCGGAATCCCCCAAGAGGATGCAGCAGCGCCTGGGCTGGCGGCGCGTCCCCTCCCACCCGGCCAGAGCTGCGCCCCCGGCGGCCAGGCGGCGGGTGGACAGCCGGTAGGGCAGAGGGAAGGCCAGTGCGGCGGCCAGGCCGGCGCAGGCGCAGGTGGTGGCCGACAGGTTCCAGATCAGTAGCTCCGCCCGCCCGCTGACCACTGCCGAGAGCAGGGAGAACAGCGCACACCCCAGCAGCAGGGCGGGGGCCAGCCGCCGGAACAGCCGGGCTGCGCCGTCGGGGGCCTGGAGCTGACTGCCAAAGCCGGACAGGTCCCCCTGCCATTTGGTAAAGGCCGGCCGGCCGTCCCAGCCGCCCTCGTCCAGCGTCACCCGGTAGGGCTCTTTGGCGGAGACCGCCGTGCGGCAGGCGGAGCGCAGGCTGCCGCGCTCCATGTACCGGCCCCACAGCCCGGCAGCCAGGGTCAGCACGGAAATCAGGCTATACGGCAGTGCCCCGTCCCGACCGTCCAGCCAGGCCATGCTCACGCCGTCGGCCAGCGTCAGCAGGGCGGCCGCGCTGATGAGGGTATTGACCCCCCAGCGGCGAAAACCGTCGGCCACCAGGTCCCAACTCAGCAGCAGGGCGGCCAGCTGCACCGCCGCGCAGGCCAGGGGCAGCAGAGCCGTGAGCTGCGGATAGGGCAGTTCCACATAGGAGGACGTCAAAACCGAGGCCGCCAGCAGGGGCAGGGCCAGCAGCAGCACTGCCACCCGCCGGAGGGCCAGGGAGCGCAGCCCCTGCTGGTACTGGGCCGCCAGCTCCTGGGGGGGCGTGTCCGGC
>JAJPXI010000210.1 GCA_021205585.1 Oscillospiraceae bacterium | reverse complement strand
TCCGCCGCCTCCCCTACCGGGAGGCCATGGAGCGCTACGGCACCGACAAGCCGGATTTGCGCATCGACCTGGAAGTACAGGACGCCACCGCCCTGCTCGCCCCCTGCGGCCTGCCCGCCTTCGCGGGGAAAACCGTCAAGGCCGTGGTGGTCACCGATTTCCAGGCCACCCGCAAGCAGATCGACGCCCTGTGCGCCCAGGTGGAGGTTCAGGCGGGCAGCAGGCCCTTCTGGTTTCGGCTGGACGAGAGCGGGGAGCCGGTGGGCGGCGTGGCCAAATTCATCCAGCCCATCAGGGAGCGGGCCGTCTCCGAGCTGGGTCTGGAGCCGGGCTGCTTTGTGGGCCTGAGCGCCGGGGAGCCCCTGGCCGCCCAGAAGACGGCGGGGGTACTGCGGAGCAAATTAGGGGAGCTGTGCCCCAATCATATGGACAAAGAGCGCTATGAATTCTGCTGGATTGTGGACTTCCCCATGTATGAAATCGGGGAGGAGTCCGGTCAGCTGGAATTCTGCCACAACCCTTTCTCCATGCCCAACGGCGGCCTGGATATTCTGCGCCGGGCGGCGGCGGGGGAAATTGACCCGCTGACGATTACCGCCTGGCAGTACGATTTGGTGTGCAACGGGGTGGAGCTGTCCTCCGGGGCGGTGCGCAACCACGACCCGGCCATTATGCTGGAGGCCTTCCGCCTGGTGCGCCTGGGGGAGGAGGACGTAAAGGCCAAATTCCCCGCCCTGTACAACGCCTTCACCTACGGTGCACCCCCCCATGCGGGCATTGCCCCCGGCGTGGACCGCATGGTCATGCTGCTGGCGGGGGAGGACTCCATCCGGGAGATTATCCCCTTCCCTATGAACAAAAACGCCCAGGATCTGATGATGGGCGCTCCCGGCCCGGTGGACCCGACGCAGCTGAAGGAGCTGAACATCGCCTGTACACCGCAGGAGGGATAGGAACGGAGGGAACGGCAGTGGAGCGCATCTGCAAAGTGACCGTTTTGGACAAAAAACTCTTTCCGGAACTCCAGGAGCGCTTCTGCGCCGTCCCCCGAAGCGGGAAGTGCCCATGCTATTACACGGGGGACGAGTTCCTCTTTTACCGCAACGGCCAGCGGGACGACTACTGGCACATGGGGGCGGGCACCCTGGTGAAATCCGGGGAGCCGGACGAGGATCTTGTCCACTCCCCCGGCACCGCCCACGCCGGGACGGCGGGGGTGCCCTTCTGCTCGGAGGCGTGGGATGCCATCAGCCGGTATATCTACGCGGCGCTCCAGGGCGGCAGTATTATGAAGGGCTGGATGCGGGAGGAAAACGTGATGATCGCCTGCTGCAACGACGGCACGCGCCCGGTCATTTTCAAAATCGAGAGGATGGACGTGGAGGATGGGGCGCAGCCTGAATAACAAACGGGATTTGACCCAGGGGAGCATTTTCAAAAACCTCATTTGGTTCTCCCTGCCCTATATGGCCTCCAGCTTTTTGCAGACCTTTTACGGTATGGCGGATCTGTTCGTGGTGGGCCGGTTTCTGGACGCGGCGTCCATCACCGCCGTCTCCGTGGGCAGCCAGATCACCCATATGCTGACCCTTGTCATCGTGGGGCTGGCCATGGGCTCCACGGTGCTCATCGGAAACGCGGTGGGGGAGAAAAACGAGGCCCGGACAGGGAAAATGATCGGCGGCACGATCTCCCTTTTTATCGCCATCGCACTGATTTTGACCGCCGCGCTCCTGCTGCTGCTCAACCCCATCATCCGGGCGGTGAACACGCCGGCGGAGTCGGTGGAGCAGGTGCGCCGTTATCTTTTTATCTGCTTTTTGGGGACGCCGTTCATCACGGCCTACAATGTGCTCAGCAGCGTTTTCCGCAGTCTGGGGGACACCCGGAGCCCCATGGCCTTCGTGGCCGTGGCGGGAGTCATCAACATCGCTCTGGATTTTCTGCTGGTGGGCCTGCTGCATATGGAGGCCTACAGCACAGCCCTGGCCACCGTCCTGTCCCAGATGTGCAGCATCCTGTTCGCCCTGGTGCGCCTGAAGCGCCGGGGCCTGGGGGTGCGGGTGAGGAAATCCGACCTGCGCCTGAGCCGGGCCGCGGCCTTCTCCATTTTGAAAATCGGCGTGCCGGTGGCCTTACAGGACGGGCTGATCCAGGTCTCCTTCCTGGTCATCACCGCCATCGCCAACGGCCGGGGAGTGGACGCGGCGGCGGGGGTCGGCATCGTGGAAAAAATCATCAGCTTTTTGTTCCTCGTCCCCTCCGCCATGCTCTCCGCCATCTCCGTCATCGGGGCCCAGTGCATCGGAGCCGGGGCGCATGAGCGGTGCCGGAGGACCCTGTTCTGCGGCATGGCCGTCTGCGTGGGTTTCGGCCTGTGCGTCACCCTCGCCGTCCAGATTTCCCCCCAGGGCATTGTGGGGCTGTTCACCGGCGAGGCGGCGGTGGTGCTGCTGGGCGGGCAGTATCTGCGCAGCTATGTGGCGGACTGCGTTTTCGCCGGCATCCACTTCTGCTTCAGCGGCTACTTCTGCGCCTACGGCAAATCTGGGCTGTCCTTTGTCCACAACGTCGTCTCCTCCTTTTGCGTGCGCATCCCCGGCGCGTACTTGGCGGCGACGTATTTCCCGGCCACCCTGTTCCCCATGGGCCTGGCCGCCCCCGCCGGCTCCCTGGTGTCGGCGCTGCTGTGCCTGTTCCTCTACCGCCGCCTGCGGGGGAGGCAGCCAAACCGCCCCGTCGCCATGCAACGGGACGGGCCCTGACACTCTCTTCAGAATCAAAATGGGACATTTCCATTTTAATCTGAGGAAGGACTGATTAAATCGGCAAGAGCGGATGGCGAGAAATTTTGCGACAAAAGAAGGCGCAAAAGTTTGAAACCGCAGCGCTGCAGCGTTAAGAAAATATGCCAGTGGCATATTTTTAGCGTAAGCCGGACAACTATGTTGGCCGGGTGTCGGTCAGGTAGAACAAAACTACGATTGGTAGCGTAGGCCGGCCAGCTGTGCTGGCCGGGTGACGGTTGCATACAGTATTACCCTCAAGGGGTATGCC
>JAJPXI010000024.1 GCA_021205585.1 Oscillospiraceae bacterium | reverse complement strand
CCGCCCACCCCGTCGGACAGGCAGCGGATCAAATCCCGCAGCAGGGTGGTCTTGCCGCCCCCCGGCGGGGCCAGTATCAGCACTGATGGCATCTCTCCCCCCTGCCGCAGCTGCCGGACGGGTTCTTCCGCCGCGCCCTTGATCTCCCGCGCGATTCGGATATTCACCGAGGACAGCCGCCGCAGGTTGCACACCCTGCCGTCCCGCACAGCCGCCGTGCCGCACAGCCCCAGCCGGTGGCCCCCGGCCACGGTGACGTAACCCCGGCGCACCTGCTCCAGGGCGGTGTGGGCGGAGGCGCGGGTGGCGATCTCCAGTACGGTGCGCAGGGTTTGCTCCGACAGGATTGGGGAACGTGGCAGTACCGCCTCCCCCTCCGGCAAGGTCAGGCAGACAGGTTGTCCCGCCCGCAGGCACACCTCCTCCGCCACGACGCGCTCCGCCCTTGGCAGCGCCAGCGCCAGCTGCCGCAGCTCAAAGGGCAGCAGGGCCGCCGCCTGGTCAAATGGGCTTTCCAGATTCACGGGTATCCTCCCCTTTTCATTGGCATGTCCCATTCTATGAGCGCGCGCCGGCGCTTATGCCATTGATTTCATGGGACTTGCATTCAATCTGAAAAGCCGGTATAATAAAACCGCTTGTGATACAAAGGAGAACCTGATATGACAGATATTTTCGAAAAATGCCGCCGATTCACCACCGCCGATGAGCTGCGGGCGCAGGGGCTGTTTCCCTACTTCCGCGAGCTCCAGTCCCGCCAGGACACGGAGGTGGTCATGGAGGGCAGGCGGCGGATTATGCTGGGCTCCAACAACTACCTGGGGCTGACCACCGTGCCGGAGGTCGTCCAGGCCGCCCAGCAGGCCCTGGAGGAGTATGGAACCGGCTGCTCCGGCTCCCGCCTGCTCAACGGCACACTGAGCCTCCACCAGACCTTTGAGCGGGAGATGGCGGAATTTCTGGGCAGGGACGGCGTCGTTACCTTTCCCAGCGGGTTCCAGTCCAATTTGGGCATCCTCAGCGCCGTTGTCGGGCCGGGGGACTATGTGCTGTGCGACAGGGAAAACCACGCCTCTATCTACGACGGCTGCCGCCTGAGCTACGGAAAAATGCTCCGCTATAAGCACAGCGACATGACCGATTTGGAGCGCCAGCTTCAAAGAGTTCCGGAGGACGCGGGGTGCCTGATCGTCACCGACGGGGTGTTCTCCATGGGGGGCGACATCGCCGACCTGCCCGGCATCACCGCCCTGGCCCGGCGCTACGGCGCGCGGGTCATGGTGGACGACGCCCACGCCTTGGGCGTGCTGGGCAAAGGCGGGCGGGGCACCGCCAGCCACTTTGGGCTGGAAAAAGAAGTGGATTTGTGCATGGGCACTTTTTCCAAGTCCCTGGCCTCCCTGGGGGGCTATCTGGCCGCCAACGCCAAGGTGTGCGACTATGTGCGCTGCAACTCCCGGCCTTACATCTTCTCCGCCTCCATCCCCCCCGCGGCCATCGCCGCAGCTACCGCCTCCCTGCGTTACCTGCGCGCCCACCCGGAGCGGGTGGACGCCCTGCGGGATATCTCCCAGTATATGCGCGACGGGCTGACGGCCAGAGGGGTGAAGCTTATCCAGGCGGAAACGCCCATCATCCCCATCTATACCTACGACCCCGCCGTTACCCTGAAGGCCCAGAAGGAGCTGTACGAGCGGGGGGTGTACGTCAACGCCACCCTGCCCCCTGCCTGCGCCCCCGGCGAGTGCCTGCTCCGGTGCAGCCTGATGGCCAGCCACACCCCCGCCCTGATTGACGAGGCGATGGATTTGATCGCCGACGTGCTGTCCCACTATGACCTGCATGAATAAGGTGGCCATCGTCACCGGCGGCAGCTCCGGCATCGGCCTTTGCACCGCCCGCCGGCTGGCCGGGGCCGGGTATACCGTCTACGAGCTCAGCCGCAGCGGGCAGGACGAAAACGGCGTGCGCCATCTGACCGCCGACGTGACCCAACAGGAGCAGGTGGATCGGGCCGTGGCGCAGATGCTGGAGCGGGAGGGGCGCATCGACCTGGTGGTCAACTGCGCCGGCTTCGGCGTCTCCGGTGCGGTGGAGTTCACCCCCCTGGCCGACGCCAAGGCGCAATTTGACGTAAACTTCTTCGGCATGGTGGCCATCAATCAGGCGGTTCTGCCCGTCATGCGCCGCAGCGGGGGCGGCAGGATTGTCAACGTCAGCTCGGTGGCCGCCCCGGCGGCCATCCCTTTCCAAACCTACTACTCTGCCTCCAAGGCCGCCGTCAATTCCTATACCTGCGCCCTGGCCAACGAGGTGCGGCCTTTCGGCGTATCCGTCACCGCCGTGCAGCCCGGCGATATCCGCACCGGCTTCACCGCCGCCCGGCGCAAAACCCTGGCGGGGGACGGGGAATACAGTGGCCGCATCTCTCGCAGCGTGGCCCGCATGGAGCGGGACGAGCAGCGGGGTATGTCCCCGGATCGGGCGGCCCGGCGCATCTGCCAGGTGGCCGGGAAGCGGCGGGTCAAGCCCCTGTACGCCATCGGCTTTTCCTACCAGCTCATCTGCGTTTTGTGCCAGCTTCTCCCCTGCCGCCTGCGCAACTGGATCATCGGGTTGCTGTACGGCGGATAAAAAAAGCGGCAGGGAAAACCCTGCCGCCGGTATGCGGGTATGATGGAATTGGCAGACATGCGAGATTTAGGTTCTCGTGCAGCAATGCGTTGGGGTTCGAGTCCCCATATCCGCACCACTCAGAAACGGCTCCGAAGGTGTATCGGAAATCGCAAGCGATTCCCGATACACCGGTCAGAGCCGTTTCTTTGTTCCGAATGAAACCCGCTTCGCTGGGCTTTCATTCGGGGTTACGGGGCCTGCGGGCCCCGTTAAAGTGCCCCGAGCAAACCGCCAGCAGGGATGCGGTCAGAGACAGGGTCAAAAGCAAAGCAATCAATTTTTTGAATTTCATAGTAAGTCTGCCTTTCTTAATAAAATATATAGGGAAGGATTGATTAAATCGGCAAGAGCGGATGGCGAGAAATTTTGCGACAAAAGAAGGCGTTG
>JAJPXI010000226.1 GCA_021205585.1 Oscillospiraceae bacterium | reverse complement strand
GCATCTGACAAAATCTTTTGCCATCTGCTCTTGTCATAGTTATTAGAGGTTCCCTCTATTATATTATGCGCAGAAGCGGTGGCTGCCGATGACCGTCAGCAGCGGGCGGCTCCAAATCCAGGAGGAGGTGGCGGTGCCGGGGTTAAAATAATAGATGGCCCCGCCGGTGGGGTCGGAGCCGTTCAGGGCCTCCCGGGCCGCCCGGATGGCGGACTCGGTCACTTCCTCGTCGATCTGTCCGTCGTCCATGCAGCTGAACGCCCCCGGCTGAAAGACCACGCCGGCGATGGTGGCGGGGAAGGAGGGGTGCTCCACCCGGTTCAAAATCACCGCCCCCACCGCCACCTGGCCCTCGTAGGGTTCTCCCCTGGCCTCGGCAGAGATGACCCGGGCCAGCAGGGCCGTGGAGTTGTCCAGGGCCGCCGCGCCGTTGGAGGCGCTGTCGGACATCCCCAGGGCCTTCAGGGTGGCCGCTCCCACTACGCCGTCCTCAGTTAAGCCATTGCTGCGCTGGAAATAGCGCACGGCGGCCTCCGTGGCGCTGCCGTAGACGCCGTCCACCGAACCGTCGTAGTACCCCCAGCGCTGCAGCTTATCCTGAATGACGCGCACCTGTTCCCCGGTGGAGCCAACGCTGTAGGTAGCCGCCCAGGTGTGCTGAAACAGCAGGATGACGGCCACATTCACCGCAAATATGACAAGAAGGGCAGCCAAAAGCCGCCTCTTTTCCTGATTCATCGCATTTCACCCCGTATCCCGGCGGCCAAGCGGCCCGCCGAAGAAATCAGCGCTTTCGTAGTGTACGAACCCCCGGAGCAGAATATGCGGGAATAGAACAGGAAAAATACGGCAACAATGGAAAGAGACTTTATAACGGGCGTTTGAAGCCGCCGCAGCCGCGGCATTCAGCCGTCCCATACAGGGGGGATTTGCCGTGGTAAAAGGAGTGAGCCGCCGGGTCATCGTGGTCAAAACGCCCGACCGCCGGCTGTTTGAACAGGCGATTTTTATTGTGAAAGAGGACGCTTTTACCCATCAGGGCGTCACCGCCGAGCAGGTGCTGGCCGAGGCCCAGCGGGTGGCGGACGGCTACGTGCGGCGCAACTCCGTAACAGGCAGGCGCCTGCGCCGGGTGCCCGCCCTCGCCTACGCGGCGGCGGGGGGTCTGCTTGCCACCCTAATCTGGGTGGCGGTTTTGTTCTTATAAATGGGAAAGCGCTCCGCAGGAGGCAGTCCCACGGGGCGCTTTTCAAAAATTGTGTCGTTTTCAAAGGTGGAAAGACTTTACAGCAGCGAAACGCCCGCGTCCTGGCAGGCCTGCAGGGTTTCCTGATCCCAGACGCTGGCCTGTACCTCTCCGATGTGGGCCTTGCCCAGCAGGAACATGGACACCCGGGACTGGCCGATGCCGCCGCCGATGGTCTGGGGCAGCTCCCCGTTCAGGAGCATGGCGTGGAAGGGCAGCCGGCGGCGCTCGTCACACCCGGCGGCGGCCAGCTGCCGGTCCAGGGCCGCCGGGTTCACCCGAATACCCATGGAGGACAGCTCCACGGCGCAGTTCAAAACGCTGCTCCAAACCAGCAGATCTCCGTTCAGGCTCCAGTCGTCGTAGTCCGGGGCCCGCCCGTCGTGAGGGGCGCCGGAGCGCAGGGGGGCACCGATGCCCAAAACGAAGGTGGTGGGGTGCCCCTCTACCCAGGCGTTCTCCCTCTGCTTGGCCGTCAGTTCCGGCCAGCGATCCTCCAGCTCCTGGGCGGTGACGAAGCTGACGTCCTTTTGAATATCCGGCAGGGCGCACAGAGGGGTGTAAATCTGCCGCAGGGTCTCCTGGGTCTTGCACAAAACCGTCACGATGGCGCGCACGGTCTGCTTGAGGTAGTCCAGATTGCGATCCCGGGGGGCGAGGATGCGCTCCCAATCCCACTGATCCACATAGACCGAGTGCAGATTGTCGGGTGTCTCGTCCCGGCGGATGGCGTTCATATCGGTATACAGCCCCTCGCCCACGGAGAAATGGTAGCGGTACAGGGCCATGCGCTTCCACTTGGCCAGGGAGTGTACCACCTGGGCCTCCCGTCCGGCGGCGGGGATGTCGAAACTGACCGCCCGCTCCACGCCGTTCAAATCGTCGTTCAGGCCGGTGGAGGCGTCCACGAACAGGGGGGCCGACACCCGGCGCAGGTTCAGCGCCCCGCTGAGCCCGTCCCCGAACAGGCGCTTGAGCAGGCTGATGGCCTTCTGGGTGTCGTACAGGCCGAGGATGGGGCTGTACCCCTGGGGGATCACCGTTTTCTCCATACTTTCACGCTCCTATTTCTCCGCCAGCAGGCGCTTGAGTTCTTCCATAAAGGTGTTGATGTCCTTAAATTGCCGGTAAACCGAGGCAAAGCGCACATAGGCCACCTCGTCGATGGCTTTCAGCTGCTCCATGACCAGTTCGCCGATGTGGGCAGTGGTCACCTCCCGGCTGACCTCGTTTTGCAGGATATGTTCCACCTCGTCGGTGCAGTTTTCCAGTGTGCCCAGGGGAACCGACCTCTTTTCACAGGCCTTGAGCATACTGCTGAGAATTTTGTTGCGGTCGAACACCACTCGGCTGCCGTCCTTTTTGATAACCACCAGGGGCAGGCTCTCGATGGTTTCGTAGGTGGTGAACCGCTTGCGGCACGCCAGGCACTCCCGCCGCCGGCGGATGCTGGTGCCCTCGTCCGACGGCCGGGAATCTACTACCTTGCTCTCCGGATTGGAACAGTAGGGGCATTTCATGCGTTTCGCACTCCCTTCTGTGGATTGTAGAATGTATTTAGTTTAGCATGATTTTCCCCGTTTTTCAAGCGCGGATATTTCCGACAAAAAGCACGGAAATCAATTTTGGAAATGAAGCCGCGCCAGAAACCGTCCCGAGTTTGCCACTTCACTGAGCAGATGATGTAAATTTTTCTTTATTTTGCAAGATTCTCCTTGTTTTTTAACGATTCTTTGATATAATATTTTAGTAGGAGCATGGGCGCATTTATCTAGGGAAACGCTGATTAAATGCGCCTGCGGCGTCTGGCAATGATTTTGCACAAGAGCAACGCTGAAACCGTCACCTGGCCAGCATAGCTGTCCGG
>JAJPXI010000042.1 GCA_021205585.1 Oscillospiraceae bacterium | reverse complement strand
CTTCAATACTTGGAACCAAACCTATGAACTTTACACAAACTATTATACACTACCACAAGACTGTCCAAAAGTGTTGTTGCTGAAAGACTTTCTGCTTGCTTTTCGTTATGGAGTATTATGAAATATTGTATGGGAAGACCTTCTGTCGCCGCCGGGGTGTGCAGAGGGTTTATTTTTTTGTCCGTTTAACGTTAGAAGCGAATTTCTGACCACGGTGGCGGTGGGTGCAAAATGTTGATTATTTTATACACATAACGAAAGGTCTACCTCGTAACGAAAGGTAAAATAAATCGTTATGTGGGTGGTGCGGTTTGTGCATACCATCGAATTTCTTCGCGCGGCCTTGACTTTCAGGGCTTTTAGAGCAATGTATAGATACTACACCGGAAGGAGGAAATTCGATGTTTAAAAAAGAGGTTAATTACAGGCTGGCGAAGTGGCTGCTTCTCAATATGGAAAAGGACGGTGTTATATCGTCAGATGAAATGCGTCTTGCCTGGGATAAAATAGCTGAATACTATGCGCCGCCGTTTTTGGAGGTTGAGGACTTCAACGGCATTATCGGAGATGGGGTGACGGTTGATGGCAGATAGAATTGTGACACGGCTGGCGGCCGTCCCGAAACCTGCGACTTTCAAAGAGGCGGCAAAAGCTGAACTGAAGGTTGCTGCCTATGCGAGAGTATCTACGGATAAAGAAGACCAGGAAACAAGCCTTGCAGCTCAGACGGATTATTACAGAAAAAAGATACTGGAACATCCGGGATGGGAGTTTGTCCAGATATATGTTGATGATGGTATCTCCGGCTTAAGTACGAGGCATAGGGATGGTTTCAACAAAATGGTGGAGGACTGTCTTGCTGGTCGCATTGACAAAACCATAATCAGATTGATACAAAAACACGATAATAAAAGTGCCGTAAAACCGCCGTTTCTGGGCGGTTTCTTCATTTTTGGGGCTTCGGCTGTCTGATAAAAGCATACTCCAAAGCGCAAACTGCTCGGCTTTTTCGTGGCACTCTGTAACGATAAAAAAGCTATCGTTTCAGAGTAGGGCTATCGTTAAAGTGTAATGGCTATCGTTTGAGGGGTGTTTATCTGTGGAGAAAAAACATTAGCCAGACGCACAAACCAACAAAAACCAATGCAAATTACAAAAAACCATTGTAAACGCATCTCTACCGTGATATAATAAACAGTAGATTTTGAGCAGTTAGATTCGGTTGAGGTGAAATCATGAGTGATAAGGTCGAGGAAAAATGGATTAACATTGATGAGGCTGCCGATTATTTCGGGGTAAAGCCGGCAACGGTCAGGGACTGGATTAGAAAGGGAAAAGATATTCCTGCCCACAAAATCGGTAAACAGTGGAAATTCAAATACTCTGAACTGGACGAATGGGTTAAGAGCGGGAAAAGCGCTATGGATTAATTATGATAACCCATTAGCGACACAGATAAATCGGTTATTTTGAAATGCTGGAGGAAAACCTATGGATGAGATTCAGAAATATGATGAAGCAGTCGAAGCTATCAAGACTGCAATATTGCAAAGCCAATATGAGGCCGCACGTTCTGTGAACGAAAAACAGCTTATGCTCTATTACAGCATTGGGAGATACATATCTTTGAATTCCAGACAGGGCTTTTGGGGCAAAGGCGCAATTGACGAGATTAGTGAGCGGTTAGATAAGGAAATGCCGGGACTTCGCGGATTCACCTCCCGCAATCTCCGCTATATGCGTACTTTTTATGAAGAATGGAAAATTCTGGATTCATACCGCGCCCAAAATCGACCAGAAGATGCTTCTGATATTTTGGAACTTGCAAATTCCGAAATAACAGAGACGGCAATCGCGCCAATTTGGAACTTGCAAGTTCCAAATATGCAGGACTTTCCGTTGGATGCGTTTTTGCATATTGGATTTACACACCACCGGGTAATTCTTGGAAAAGTAAAAAATATTGACGAGCGGGTCTTTTATATCAAACGCTGTGCAAGCGAACACTTCACGGTCGAGGCGTTAAAAAACAGTATTAGCGCAGACGAATACCATCATCAGGGATTACTGCCGAACAATTTTCTCCAAACGCTGCCCGCTTCCGAGCAGGCGTTCAGGGCGGTTAACACTTTCAAGGACGAGTATCTGCTTGACTATATTAACGTTGAAGAATTGGGTGTCCGCGATAAGCAGGATGTGGATGAAAAGATGGTTGAAAACGCCATAATCCATAATGTAAAAAATTTCATTCTGACATTTGGGAAAGATTTTGCTTTTGTTCGCAATCAGTACCATCTTGACGCATTTGGAGAAGACCAGTATATCGACCTTTTGTTTTTTAACAGGGAGCTAAACTGTCTGGTAGCTGTTGAACTGAAAAAAGGGAAGTTCAAAACATCCTATCTGGGACAGCTTCAGGGCTACTTAAGCGTTTTGGATGGATTTGAGCGTAAACCACATGAGAATCCGGCAATTGGCATTATCCTGTGCAAAGACATGAATAAGTCCTTTGTGGATTATGTGATCCAAGATTACACAAAGCCTATGGGAGTCGCTACTTATAAAACGTCCAAAGATATGTCTGAGGAACTTAAGCGAGCGCTCCCAGATGTAGAGGATTTAAAGAAACTGCTGGATTCCGAAGATGAAACAACATGAAATTTTTAGGGCACTGTAGAGGGGGGTGGGCATATTGGCACAAAGCCGTTCATTTAAGGAGTATGTAAGGAATAACCTCGACAATCAGATGTGGAATGCAATCGGGGAGTATCTGGCCTCGGTTGAGCCGTCCACGCTCGATTTGCGCCTTAACAAAGTCCGAAATGTCGGCAAAATGGAACTCTATGACACCGAATTACAATTTGTTGATGTCTCCGACCTCCCAGGCTCTGCCATTGAATTTGATGTAGTCATGGATGCCACCATCATCGTATATGATGAAGACCGGTATCATAATGACGAATCCGAAGCAAAGCATCAGTGGTTTATGATTCGGTGCCGTGGGAACCTGGAATGCGGATTGAGTGATTTGGATGTATATGCTGTGGTAGTGTATAATAGTTTGTGTAAAGTTCATAGGTTTGGTGGTAGTGTATAATAGTTTGTGTAAAGTTCATAGGTTTGGTTCCAAGTATTGAA
>JAJPXI010000092.1 GCA_021205585.1 Oscillospiraceae bacterium | reverse complement strand
ACTTTCCCTCAAGAAGAAAGAAAAATATAAACGAACACGAATTTCTGGGGCAAAGCGTGCCCGCAGATTAAAAATCCTTGACATATCCGTCTGATTGGATTACAATGGACGCACGCCCATCCGGGCGATACATTTTTCAAATGAAGAAAGAGAGGAAACCCTTATGAACCTGAAAAAGCTCCTTGCCCTGCTCCTGGCGGCGGCCATGCTGATGGCCCTGGCCGCCTGTTCCGGCTCCGGGGACGACGACGCGGATGCCTCTGACAACAGCGGCGGCGACACCGTGTACAACATCGGCATCATCCAGTTGGTGGAGCACACCGCGCTGGACAACGCCACCCAGGGCTTTGAGGACGCACTGATTGACCTGCTGGGTGAGGACAATGTGACCTTCAACTTCCAGAACGCCCAGGGCGAGGGCACCAACTGCGTTACCATCGCCAACTCCCTGGTGTCCGAAGGGGTGGATTTGATTATGGCCAACGCCACCAGCGCCCTCCAGGCCGCCGCCGCCGCCACCGCCGACATCCCCGTTCTGGGCACCTCCGTCACCGACTACGCCACCGCCCTGGACATCAGCGACTGGACCGGCGTGGTGGGCAACAATGTGTCCGGCACCTCCGACCTGGCCCCCCTGGAGGAGCAGGCCGAGCTGCTGGCCGAGCTGTGCCCGGTGGAGGACTACCCCACCGTGGGCCTGATTTACTGCTCCGGCGAGGCCAACTCGGTCTACCAGGTGACCCTGGTGGCGGAGTATCTGGAGGAGATGGGCTACACCACCGCTGAATACGCCTTTGCCGACTCCAACGACATCGCCTCCGTAGTCACCAACGCCTGCGCGGACTGCGATGTGCTCTACATCCCCACCGACAACACCGCCGCTGACAACACCGAAACCATCAACAACATCGCCGAGCCCGCCGGCATTCCCATCATCGCCGGGGAGGAGGGCATCTGCCAGGGCTGCGGCATCGCCACCCTGTCCATCAGCTACTACGACATCGGCTACATCACCGGCGAGATGGCCTATGAGATTCTGGTCAACGGGGCCGACGTGTCCACCATGGAGGTTCAGTACGCCCCTGAGGTGACGCCGGAATATGTGGCCGAGCGCTGCGAGGCCCTGGGCATCACCGTGCCCGACGGGTACACCGCCATCGAGGCCAACTGATTTTTCCAGGCAAAAAAATAAAAAAAGACGGGAAAAGGACTTCCTTTTCCCGTCTTTTTTTGCTACAATATAAGATAGTCTCAATACTCTGTCCTCCCGGCGCTTTGACCGGCGGGCGGAAAAGGAAGTGGAAGGAGCATGAATCCCTTATCCCTGCTGAACGCCCTGCCCGGGGCCTGCGCCCAGGGCATCATATGGGGCATTATGGGCATCGGCGTGTACATCACCTACAAGATTCTGGACATCGCGGACCTGTCGGTGGACGGCACTATGGCGACCGGCGGGGCCGTGTGCGGCATTTTAATCGTCAACGGCTACTCGGTCTGGTTCGCCCTGCTGTGCGCCTTTCTGGCCGGAATGCTGGCCGGGCTGGTGACGGGTATTTTCCACACCTTCATGGGCATCCCGGCCATCCTGGCGGGCATTTTGACCCAGCTGGGCCTGTACTCCATCAACCTGCGCATCCTGGGCGTGGGCACCGCCGCGGGCACGGCCAGCAACCTGGCCATCAGCGTGGACAAGTACAATCTGCTGCTCTCCCTGCGCAACGTGCGGGTGCTGAGCTGGAACAACCCGATTTTTGTGGGGGCGGTTTTCCTGGTGGTGCTCATTGCCGTGCTCTACTGGTTCTTCGGCACCGAGCTGGGCTGCTCCCTGCGGGCCACCGGCTCCAACGCCGGCATGAGCCGGGCCCAGGGCATCAACACCAACTTCAACAAAGTGCTGGGCCTGATGCTCTCCAACGGCATCGTGGCCCTGGCCTCCGGGCTGTACGCACAGTACCAGGGCTTTGCCGATGTGAACGCCGGCCGGGGGGCCATTGTCATCGGCCTGGCCGCCGTTATCATCGGGGAGGTCGTCTTTGGCAAGCTGTTCCACAACTTCGCTTTGAAGCTGCTGGCCGTGGCCCTGGGGGCGGTCATCTACTATCTGGTCATTCAGGTGGTGCTGTGGCTAGGGCTGAGTTCCTCGGACTTGAAGCTGCTGTCCGCCATCGTGGTGGCGATTTTCCTGGCGGTTCCCCATTGGAGAAGCAAATACCTGACCCCGAAGAAGGGAGGAAAGACCCATGCTTGAGATGCGGGAGGTCTATAAGACCTTTAACCCCGGCACGGTGAACGAGAAAAAGGCTCTGTGCGGCGTGACGCTGCACCTGGAGGCGGGGGATTTCGTCACCGTCATCGGCTCCAACGGGGCGGGCAAGTCCACCGCCCTGAACGCCATTGCCGGCGTGTGGCCCATCGACTCCGGCTCCATCCTCATCGACGGGGAGGACGTGACCGCTCTGCCGGAGCACAAGCGGGCCAAGTACCTGGGCCGGGTGTTCCAGGATCCCATGACGGGCACCGCCGCCACCATGGAAATCCAGGAGAACATGGCCCTGGCCAGGCGGCGAGGCCAGCGGCGCACCCTGCGCCAGGGGATTACAAAGCAGGAGCGGGAGGAATTCCGGGCGCTGCTGCGCACCCTGAACCTGGGCCTGGAGGAGCGGATGACCGCCCGGGTGGGCCTGCTCTCCGGCGGTCAGCGCCAGGCTCTGACCCTGCTGATGGCCACCATGCAGAAGCCCAAGCTGCTCCTGCTGGACGAGCACACCGCCGCCCTGGATCCCCAAACGGCGGAAAAGGTGCTGGACGCCACCGACAGCATCATCCGGGAGAACGGCCTGACCGCCTTTATGGTCACCCACAATATGCGCGACGCCATTGCCCACGGCAACCGGCTGATTATGATGAACGAGGGACAGATCATCATGGACATCCGGGGGGAGGAAAAAAGCCACCTGACCAGGGAGGAACTGCTGGACAAATTCGCCTCCCTCTCCGGCGGCCTGTCCGACCGGGTTCTGCTGTCCTGAAACAAACCGAGCGCCCCGTTTCCGCTTTTTGCGGGAACGGGGCGCTTATACTGAAACCTGATTGAAACAGGACATTAAGGAAGCACTGATTAAATGCGCCTGCGGCGGCTGACGGAACTTTTCCGCCAA
>JAJPXI010000232.1 GCA_021205585.1 Oscillospiraceae bacterium | reverse complement strand
TGCCAGTGGCATATTTTTAGCGTAAGCCGGACAACTATGTTGGCCGGGAGACGGCAAAGAAAAACTTTCCCCGCCGTTTCAAACAGGGACGGCGGGGAAAGGCGGGTTTTACATGGTGAGTTACAGGCCCTCGGCGGGGACGTGCTCGTAGGTTTCCAGCACCTCATAGGAGAAGGTGCCGTCCTCCAGCTGCACCAGCTTGCAGATGTACACGTCGCGCACGGCCACACGGGAGCCGTTGGTGAAGTACTGGTGCCCTTCGGGGCTTTCAATATCCACCTGGAGCAGGGCGTTGTACAGGGCCTCGGACTCGGTGCTGCCGTCGATGGACTCCACCGCCTGCTTAAACATCAGCAGGGCGGAGAAGCACGCGCCGGGCAGGTTGGTGTTTTGGGAGGTCACGCCGAACTCCTCCACCCACTTTTCCACAAACTCGCCGTTGGCGTCGGAGACGATGGACATGGCGTAGGTCACGGGGACGATGGTGTCCTCCAGCATGGCCTCCAGCACGTCCGGATTGGTTTCGGCCAGGGATTCGCAGATGAAGTAGTCGGTAAAGCCGCCGTGGGTGCAGCCGTACATGGGCATGCGCTCGTTTACACCCAGCTCATACCAGTTGGTCCACAGGTTGATGGCCTGGGAGCCGGACAGCCAGCCCACCAGGCAGTCGGCGTCGGGCAGATCCAGCAGGTAGGCGGAGGTGTCGCCCTCGTCGGCGGGCACCCACTGGCTGGAG
Organism: Oscillospiraceae bacterium; assembly: GCA_021205585.1. GTDB lineage: Bacteria > Bacillota > Clostridia > Oscillospirales > Oscillospiraceae > JAJPXI01. Next base: position 2,437 of record JAJPXI010000232.1, on the reverse strand, counting down.
GCCACCGTGCCGCCCAGCTCCTCGAATTTGTCAATCAGGGGCTGCATATAGTTCTCGCCGCCGGTGTTCTCCTGGGAGATGGTGTTGATGGTGCGGTAGCCCAGCTCATTGTACAGGTAGTCGGCCATGGCGGTGGGCATCTGGTTGGTGCTGCCGCCGGAGGCGATGATGTACTCGTTTTCCTCCACGATGTCCGTGGGGGTGCCGTTGTAGTAGATGATGGGGATGCCCACGCTGCTGGCGTAAGCGCCCACGGCGTTCTTATGGCCTACCTGGGTGGGGCCAAAGATGGCCACCACATTGTTGTTTTCCACCATCTGGCGTGCCACGTCCACGGCGGTGCTGGAGTTACCCTGGGCGTCCATGGTGATAACTTCCACCTGGCGGCCGGCGATGCCGCCGTCCTCGTTGATGATGTCCACGGCAAACTCCAGCGCCCGCTGGGCCTCCTGGCCGGTCATGGTCTCCACGCCGGTCAGATCCACGATGTGGCCGATGTAGATGGTGCCCTCGGTGTCGCTGCTGTCGCTGTCGCCGTTGCTGGCGCTGCCGCCGCTGCTGCAGGCGCTCAGGCCCAGCAGCATGGACAGGGCAAGGAGCAGAGCAAGTGTTTTCTTCATTGGATATTCCTCCTGTCAGAATAATACTCTCTTCAGATTAAAATGGGACATTTTAATCTGAACTTTTGAAGCATCATAAGAGATGCGCAAAAGCGCGGTTGACACTTCAAAAGGCGTCTCATACGAAATCTGCGCCGTTGCGACGGCTATTAAACAAGCCATTTTTCATGTCTTGTTTTAATCAGATTTCAGTATAATAAAGGTGATGCGGCGCAGGAAACTTGCCGCAGCGCGGTCCACCTCCGGCGCCAGACGGGTAAAAATAGGAAAGAATAGGCGCAGGCAAAGGTGGAAATCCACGCACTTGTGCGGTGGTATTTTACCATATGGAGCGGGAGAAAAGCAAGCAAAATTTTGTCCTTCTCGGCAACTTTGTCCAAATTGCCCTACTGCGCACCCGCTTTTTTGCCAAAATCACCACTGTGATGGCTACCGCCGGTATTCAAATTCCAGATTGTACATGCTCACCGTGTCCCCGTCCCGGATGCCCAGCTCTTCCAGGCGCTCGAACAGGCCGGACTGGCGCAACTTGCGGTCGAACCAGTTGCGGGACTCGAAGTCCCCGAAATTGACGTTGGCCATCAACTGCCGCAGCCACGGCCCCTCCACCAGCCACACGTCCTCCTGGTGTTCGATATGCAGAGGTTCGTTGGTGTCGATCTCCGGGGGGCGGGGGACGTACTCCGGCTGATAGGTTGCGATGGGGGGCAGCCCCGCCAGCCGGGCTGCGGCGGCGCGCATCAGATCCCCGGTGCCCCGGTGGGCGGCGGCGGACAGTTCGAAGAAGGGGAGGCCCAGGGCCTCCACATGGGCCTTCAGCGCCTCCAGGCCCGACCGGTTGGCGGCGATGTCAGCCTTGTTGCCCGCCACCAGCATGGGCCGGGCGGCCAGCTCCGGGGAATACTGCTTCAGTTCCTCCTGGATGGCGTCAAAATCGGCCACCGGATCCCGGCCCTCGCAACCGGACACGTCCACCATATGAATCAGCAGGCGGCAGCGGTCGATGTGCCGCAGGAAATCGTGGCCCAGGCCGGCCCCCTGAGCGGCCCCCTCGATGATGCCGGGGATGTCAGCCAGGACGAAGGACGCCCCCTCGTCCACATAGACCACCCCCAGGTTGGGGAACAGGGTGGTAAAATGGTAGTCGGCGATTTTGGGCTGGGCCTTGGACACCACCGAGAGCAGGGTGGATTTTCCCACATTGGGAAAGCCCACCAGACCCACGTCGGCCAGCAGGCGCAGCTCCAGCAGGATCTCCCGGCTCTGGCCGGGCAGCCCCGCCTTGGCGAACCGGGGGGCCTGGCGGGTGGGGGTGGCGAAGTGCCTGTTGCCCCAGCCGCCGCTGCCCCCCTTGGCTAGTACAAAGGGGGCGCTGTCCTGCATATCCTGGATGATCTCTCCCGTCTCGGCGTCCCGCACCACGGTGCCCCGTGGAACCCGGATGATTAAATCCTCCCCGTCCCGGCCGGAGCAGCGCTTCCCCTGCCCGTCCTGGCCGTTGGCCGCCGTATAGGAGCGCTTATAGCGGAAGTCCATCAGGGTGGACATATGCTCGTCCACCTGGAGCAGCACGCTGCCGCCCCGCCCCCCGTCCCCTCCGGCGGGGCCGCCGGCGGCGATGTATTTTTCCCGGTGAAAGGCCACCGCCCCGTTGCCGCCGTTTCCGGCTTTTACGGTGATGCGGGCGGTATCGACAAAGTTTGGCATAGTTTCCTCCCGTGACGGAAACGTGGGGCGGTTTGACCCGCCACAGCCCCCCGTGCGTTTTTACTCGGCTTTATCGGCCGCGGACGCGATGATGGAAAACAGCGTGCGGG
>JAJPXI010000039.1 GCA_021205585.1 Oscillospiraceae bacterium | reverse complement strand
GATTTCCCCGCCGCCGCACCACGACATCTACTCCATCGAGGATCTGGCCCAGCTGATTTACGATTTGAAAAACGCCAACCGGGACGCCCGGATTTCCGTCAAGCTGGTGTCCGAGGCCGGGGTGGGCACCGTGGCCGCCGGCGTGGCCAAGGCGGGCAGCCAGGTCATCCTGATCTCCGGGTACGACGGCGGCACCGGCGCGGCCCCCCGCAGCTCGATTCAGAACGCGGGACTGCCCTGGGAGCTGGGCCTGGCGGAGACCCACCAGACCCTGATTGAAAACGGTCTGCGTAGCCGGGTCATCGTGGAGACCGACGGCAAGCTGATGTGCGGCCGGGACGTGGCAGTGGCCTGCATGCTGGGAGCGGAGGAGTTTGGATTTGCCACCGCGCCGCTGATCACCATGGGCTGCGTGATGATGCGGGTGTGCAATCTGGACACCTGCCCCGTGGGCATTGCCACCCAGAACCCGGAGCTGCGCAAGCGGTTCCAAGGTAAGCCGGAGTATATCATCCACTTTATGCGCTTTGTGGCCCAGGAGCTGCGGGAGTATATGGCCAAGCTGGGCGTGCGCACGGTGGACGAGCTGGTGGGCCGCACAGACCTGTTGCGCCTGCGGGACGATCTGCCCAACGGCAGAGCCAGAACGCTGGATCTGAGCGGCATCCTGCGCAACCCCTATGCCGGGTGCGCCGACGCCTGCTTTGACCCGGACAACGCCTACGACTTCAAGCTGCGCCAGACGGTGGACGAGCGGGTGCTGCTGAAGAAGTTTAAGCAGAATTTGCAGACCGGCGCGAAAAAACGGGTGGAACTTCAGGTCTCCAGCACCGACCGGGCCCTGGGCACCATCCTGGGCAGCGAGATCACCAAGAAATTTGGCGAAACGCTGCCGGAGGACACCTTCACGGTCAAGTGCAACGGCGGCGGCGGTCAGTCCTTCGGGGCCTTCGTTCCCCAGGGCCTGACCCTGGAGCTGGAGGGAGACAGCAACGACTACTTCGGCAAGGGCCTGTCCGGCGGCAAGCTGATCCTCTATCCCCCCAAGAACGCGGCCTACCGGGCCGAGGACAACATCATTGTGGGCAATGTGGCGCTGTATGGCGCTACCTCAGGCAAGGCCTTTATCCGGGGCGTGGCGGGAGAGCGCTTCTGCGTGCGCAACTCCGGGGCCTGCGCCGTGGTAGAGGGCGTGGGCGACCACGGCTGCGAGTACATGACCGGCGGCCGGGTGGTCATCCTGGGCGGCACCGGAAAGAACTTCGCGGCGGGTATGTCCGGCGGCATCGCCTATGTGCTGGACGTGGACAGCGATTTGTATCTGCGCACCAACACCAGCCTGGTGAAGCTGGAGGAGGTTTCTAATAAATACGACGTCCACGAGCTCAAGCAGCTGATTACCGAGCACGTGACCCTGACCGGCTCGGAGCGGGGCCGCCAGATCTTGGATCAGTTCTCCCACTACCTGCCCCTGTTCAAAAAGGTCATCCCCAACGACTACGAGCGGATGCTCAGCCAGCTGGCGCAGATGGAGGAGAAGGGCCTGAGCGGAGAGCAGGCGCAGATCGAGGCGTTTTACGCCGTGGCCAGAGGGTAAGGAGGAAAGCGCAATGGGAAAACCCACAGGATTTTTAGAGTATAACCGGGTGGACTGCCATCAGGTTCCTCCTGAGGAGCGCATCAAAAACTTTGACGAGTTCAAGCTGCCCATCCCCTTGGAGGAGCAGCAGACCCAGGCCGCCCGGTGCATGGACTGCGGCGTTCCCTTCTGCCAGGCGGGAATGCTCTTTGGAAATGCCGTGTCCGGCTGCCCGCTGAACAACCTGATTCCCGAGTGGAACGACTACCTCTACCGGGGCAACTGGAGGCAGGCGTACCTGCGCCTGAAAAAGACCAACAATTTCCCGGAGTTCACAGGCCGGGTCTGTCCCGCCCCCTGCGAGAAGGCCTGCGTGTGCAACCTCCACGGCGACCCGGTCACCAGCCATAACAATGAGCTGACCATCGTGGAGTACGCCTACGCCAACGGCTATGTAGAGCCGCTGATCCCGGAGGTGCGTACCGGCAAGCGGGTGGCCATCGTGGGCTCCGGCCCGGCAGGTCTGGCGGCGGCCGACCAGCTCAACCACCGGGGCCACAGCGTCACCGTCTTTGAGCGCTTCGACCGGCCGGGAGGCCTGCTGATGTACGGCATCCCCAACATGAAGCTGGACAAGAAAATTGTCCGCCGCCGCCTGGATTTGATGGAGCAAGAGGGGGTGGAGTTCGTCACCAACGCCGACGTGGGGGCCGGGTACGATGCCCAGGCCCTGCTGGAGCAGTACGACGCGGTCATCCTCTGCTGCGGCGCGTCCAACCCCAGGGACTTAAACTGCCCCGGGCGGGACGCCAATGGCATCCACTTCGCCGTGGACTTCCTGCGCGCCAACACCAAAAGCCTGCTGGACTCCGGCCTGAGCGACGGGAAGTACATCTCCGCAAAGGGGAAGAAGGTCATCGTGGTGGGCGGCGGCGACACGGGCAATGACTGCGTGGGCACCTGCATCCGCCACGGCTGCGAGAGCGTCATCCAGTTTGAGATGATGGGCAAGCCGCCCCTGGAGCGCGCGGAAAACAACCCCTGGCCCCAGTGGCCCAACGTGTTGAAGGTGGACTACGGCCAGGAGGAGGCCATCTGCCTCCAGGGGGAGGACCCCCGCATTTACAACACCACCGTCAAGGAATTCCTGAAGGATGAGAAGGGAAACCTGCGGGGTGTGACCGCCGTGAATCTCAGCTGGGCGGGGGGCAAAATGACCGAGCTGGACACCTACGAGGTGGAGACCGACATGGTGCTGATCGCCGCCGGTTTCCTGGGCTGCCAGAAGTACGTGGCCGATGCCTTCGGGGTCAAACTGACCCCCCGCACCGTGGTGGAAACCACGAAATATGCCACCAATGTCCCCGGCGTGTTTGCCGCTGGCGATATGCGCCGGGGACAGTCCCTGGTGGTCTGGGGCATCTCCGAGGGCCGCGCCTGCGCCAAGGCGGTGGATACCTACCTGATGGGTTACAGCAATATGCCCTGACCGAAAAGATAATTTCCGTAAAAAAACAGCCGGCCCCCGCCAAGTCTGGCGCGGGGCGGCGGGTGGGGTTTGTGGGAGGCGGGGGCGGGATGTCACAGTTATGGTTTATAAA
>JAJPXI010000116.1 GCA_021205585.1 Oscillospiraceae bacterium | reverse complement strand
TGATCCAGTGGGTCTCCCCGTCCGGAGCCGTGACGGGCTGCTCCTCCTCGTCTGGATCCTCGCTGTGATCCTCCTCCTCCACGTTGTCGGCCTCCAGGGATGTGTCGATCTGGGTGTTTTCGGTCAGCTCGTCGGTCTGGCGGGTGTAGTTTTCGTTGATCCAGTTGCTCAGGGTTTCGGCGTCGTATATGTCCTCGTCGTTCACCAGGCCAAGCTGCTGCAGGCGATTGAGCTGCAAATAGTCGGTCAGAAGAACCATGTCCTGGGTGGGCGGCTCCAGGGGCCGGACGATCCCCCACCACAGCAGCGCACCCGCCGCCAGGCACAGCAGGCTCACCCCCGCCGACCACAGCACCATGGGCGCGAAGGCCGTGCGCATGGCGCTGACGTTCAGCACGTTTTTCCGGTAGCCCACAAAGCAGATCCAGGCCCCAATGCTGAACAGGAACAGCAGCGCCGCCCACAGGTACACCGTGTACTCCAGAATGGCGAAGTAGGCCACGCACAGCCCGCCGACGATGAGCAGCAGCCAGCTGGTCAGCCGTGTGCGGGAGAGCAGGTACACCACGGCGGCGCACAGCACCACCACCAGGTACCACAGCCGCCCGTTTTCCTCCGCATCGGCGCTCTCGGTGAATCCGGCCACCGCGCCGGTGTAGCCCAGGTAAAGGACCAGGACGGCCCCCGCGATGACCAGGACGATGGCGAGTACGGTGGTCACCCGGCTGTAGGACAGCACGATCAGTACGGCGATGACCACCGCGCTGAGCACCGCCAGCCGGAGCGCGTCCCTGGACAGCTCCTCCGGCAACAGGAAGCTCTGGAAGACGTTCATCCCCAGCCCCACGCTGGCCAGCACGCACAATATCCAGTCGGGCAGGGAAAATTTCAGATGTTGCAGCATGGCTTTTCCCTCCCTATTTCAACTCCTGCACGGTGGTAATCACATGGCAGGGGATGTTCCGGCGCTCCAGGGCCTGGATGGGAACCATCCGGTCCTCCCGCTCCCGCTCGTCCAGGCTGGGGGGGACGACGTAAATCAGGGCCGGGTGCCGCCGGGCCATCTGGATCTGCTCCAGCCGCCGGACGATGAACTCGTCCGCCCGCGCCGAGCAGACCACGATGTTGTTTTTCGCGTACAAGCTGGTGGAGGCGTGGGCCAGCAGCTTGTCCAGGGGGTACAGTGCGGGCTTGTTCGTGATCCCCGGCAGCTCGTCCACCATCTGGTCAAAGTCGTCGCTGGAGGCCAGGGTGACGTTGCGTTCCTTTCGGGAGCGGTCAAAAAACCACACCGAGCTGTCCATCCCCTTTTCGGCGGCGTACAGGGTGACGGCGCAGGCGCTCTCCACGATGGCGTCGTACATATAGGCCCCGTCCTCTCCGGACCAGTTGGGGACGGCCATGTCCAGGATGACGTCCACCCCGGAGTTGCCCAGCACCTCGGTCTGCTTGGTCATGTAGCCGTTGCTGTGGGCGGACAGCTTCCAGTGGATGTTCTTGATGGGGTCCCCGGCCACATACTCCCGCACGCCGGTGTAGTCCGTGCCATCCAGGGGGGCGCTGGCCCGCGCCCGGCTGTCCTCGGTCTCCACCAGGTCGGTCAAAGCCAAGTAGGACGGATGGTGCCGCAGGGGGGTTACATGGACCCGCTGCTCTCCCCCGCCGGGCAACCCCAGCTGGAGCAGATTCAAAAGGCCGCCCACCTTCAGTCCGCCCACGCCCACGGTGTACCGCCCCAGGTGGGCAAAAGTGACGTTGAAGCGAAACTCCCGCGTCTCAAAGGGGGCCAGGGCCAGCACCATCTCGGTGTCCTGCCCGCTGCCGCTGTGCTCGCTGCGCATGGTGATGCGGGCCGTAATCATGGGGGCCACCAGGGGGGAGCGGTTTTTCACCGTCAGGCAGAAGTCCTCCCGGCTGGTGCGGGGGCAGGAGCGGCGGCTGTCCTCGGCGGAGCACTGGATGCTGTTTTTCAAAATCAGCAGATAACCGCCCCCGAACAGCATCAGCAGCAGGTAAAAGAAGATGGGCAGATACCCCAGCAGGGTGTTCAGGAAAATGGCCGGCAGGGCGCAGCACACCGCCCCCAATATCCCCAGCAGGATCTTGGCGATGCCCACCCGCCGCCTCCATAGGCGGCCCGCGCTTTTTTTCACGCCCCGGCGGGCTTTTTTCGTGGCTTGTCTGAGCTTCATTTTTCCGTCTTCATCTCCGGCACCAGAACGGAACGGAGGATCTCCTCCACCACGTCCAGCCCGGTCTTGTGAGCCAGCTTGGCCTCGTGGGTCAAAATCATCCGGTGGCCCAGGATGAAGGGGGCCAGATATTTGATCTCCTCCGGGGTCACATGGTCTCGGCCCTTCATCAGCGCGTAGGACCGGGCGGCGTTGTGCAGGGCGATGGAGCCGCGGGGGGAGGAGCCAAGCACCGTGTCGGCGCTGGTGCGGGTGGCGTTGACGATCTCCACGATGTACCGGTTCAGGGTGGGGGCGATGTACACCCGCTCGGCCATGGCCGACAGCTCGATGACCTCCTGCTTGCTGACCACCGGGGCCAGGTTCTGCTTGGCCCGCCGGGGCATGGTGATGACCTTGGTCTCCTCCTCCACCGTGGGGTAGCCCAGACCTAATTTCAATAGGAAGCGGTCCACCTGAGCCTCCGGCAGAGGGTAGGTGCCGAAGCTCTCCACCGGGTTCTGGGTGGCCAGCACCAGGAAGGGCGGCTCTAATTTGTAGGTGTTGCTGTCCACCGTGACCTGGTGCTCCTCCATGGCCTCCAGCAAACTGGCCTGGGTCTTGGCGGAGGCCCGGTTGATCTCGTCCGCCAGCACGATGTTGCTCATCACGCCGCCGGGGCGGAACTCGAACTGGCCGGTCTTCTGATTGTAGATGGAGAAGCCAGTCACGTCGCTGGGCATCAGATCGGGGGTGAACTGGATGCGCTTAAAGTCGCAGTCCACGCTCTTGGCCACGGCGGACACAAGGCTCGTTTTGCCCACGCCGGGCACGTCCTCCAGCAGCACATGGCCGCCGGTGATTAGGCTGGTGATGACCAGCTCCACCGCCTGGCGCTTGCCGATGATCACGGTCTCCACATTGTCCGCAATGGCGCTCAGGCGGCGGCCCGCTTCGGCGGCCTCCTCCGGCGTCAGGCGGGTCTGGCCGTCGGGCAGCAGCTGCTCCTCCT
>JAJPXI010000115.1 GCA_021205585.1 Oscillospiraceae bacterium | reverse complement strand
ACATCGGCCTGCTGATGCGGGCCGTGCTGGAAAATGTTTTTTGTATTGATTTGGTGACCACCGTGATCTACACCACCACCCCCAACGAGTTCAACCCGGAAGGACTGACCCTGTCCAACCTGTTCGTCCGCAGAATCGAGGATCGGGACACCGGCTCGGTGCAGGTCATCGGCGGCAAGACCGGCTACGTGCAGCAGTCGGGCAACTGCGCCGTCAGCTACGCCGTGACCGAGGACGGCGCGGGCTATATCTGCGTCACCGGCAGCGCCTCCAGCAGCTGGCGGGCCATTTACGACCACACGGCCCTCTATGATACCTACTGCGATTTTGATTGATGAAAAACCGCCCTCCGGCGGCCTTGGGCTGCCGGAGGGCGAAAATTTATGGATTCATAGTCCCTGCGGCGGCCCCGTTATCCGGCCTTTCCCCGGCCCTTTGTCCGGGCGGGCAGATCCACGGTGAAGCGGAGGCCGTCTTCCTCCGGCTCGGCGGAGATGGAGCCGCCGTGCAGGGAGACGATTTTTTTGGCGATGGACAGGCCGATGCCCTGGCCGCCGGTGGAGGAGGCGCGGGAGGTGTCCGGGCGGTAAAAGCGGTCGAACAGTTTTTTGCAGTCCAGGCCCTTAGGCAGGGCGGCGGTGTTGAAGATGGAAAAGCGTACCCGCTTTCCGCCGTCGCTTAAAGCGACCTGTACCCGCCCGGCCTGGGAGACGTATTTGGAGGCGTTTTCAATCAAAATGGAAAAGAGCATCTCCAGCTGCTCGGGGCTGCCCTCCAGGGTGACGCCCTCCGCGATGTTCAGATCCAGCGCTGCCTCCTTCTGCCGGAACACCTCCAGGAAGCTGTCCAGCGTCCGGCTGGCCAGGGCGCTGACGTCTACCCGTTCCATCTCCAGATCCTCGCTGAACTCCTCCATTTTGGACAGGGTCAGCAGCCGGTCGATCATCTCCCGCATATGGCTGACCTGGCTGGTGATGTTGCCTGTCCACTCATTCTGCCCCACCTTGTACTCCAGCACCTCGGCGTTGGCGGAGATGATGGCGATGGGGGTTTTCAGCTCGTGGCTGGCGTCGGTGATGAACCGCTTTTGCCGCAGGGCGTTTTCGGCGAAGGGCCGGAGGGCCCGCTGGGAGAACAGGGAAAAGACCAGCGTGACCAGCAGGGTGAACAAAACGGAAATGGCCGTTAAAACGGCGGTCATTACCCGCTGGGTGGCAAAGCCCTCGCTGCAGTCCATGAAGATGACCGTGGTCTGGCCGGACTGGTTTTCCGTCACCCGGTAGCGGTATTCCTCCAGGTAGCCCACCGTCCGGCCCCCGTCCAGGACGGTTTGGGCCATTGCACGGGCGGTCTCCTCGTCCACGGAGGCGATATGCTCCAAATCCACGATGACGCTCTCGCCGACCAGAGAGATGACGAAGTAGCGGGTGCGGAAGGCCGACTCCTCGCTGAAGGCGACCTGGCTCATCTCCCCGTTGGTGGTTTCAATGTACACGTCCAGCTCCGGCACCACGCCGTTGTAGGCGCTGATAATCTGTGTCATCCCGTCCGCCTGGGCGGCGTTGTAGCGCGCCAGGGAAAAATAGAAGATGACCCAGGTCAGCGCGAACACGCAAACCGTGGAGGCGAAAACGGCGAAAATCATCCGCTTTCTCAGCTTTTTCATGGAGCCTCCACCCGCTCCAGGCGGCAGCCCTCCGGGCCGGTCAGGATCTTCACATCGGCGTGGAGCTGCTCCAGCTTGTTTTTCAGATAGGAGAAATACAGCGCGGCGGCGCTCTCGGTTTGCAGCAGTTCAGCGACGGCCTGGGCGGGAACCGGCTGGCCGTGGTGCCGAATCAGCAGGGAGAGCAGCTCGCTCTCCCTGCTGCTCAGCCGCAGGCTGCCCTGGGGGGAACAAAGCTCGTTGGCCCCGCAGTCCAGGGAGATGTTGCCGCAGATGAGGACGCTGTTCTGGTATTCCGCGTTGCGCCGGAGCAGAGAGTTCAGCCGGGCCAGCAGCTCCTTTGCGGCGAAGGGCTTGCTCAGGTAGTCGTCGGCCCCCCCGGACAGGCCCTCCCCCCGGTCCTCGGTGGTGTTGTTGGCGGTCAGCCGCAGCACGGGGGTGTAATTTTTCTCCAGGCGCATCTGCTCCACCACCCGCACCCCGTCCATCTCCGGCATCATAATGTCCAGGATGGCCGCATCGTAGCAGCCGGAGCGCAGATGGGCCAGGGCCTGAGCCCCGTCGTACACCGCGTCCACCTCGTAGTGCTCCAGCCTGAGAATTTCGGCGATGGCCATGGACAGCTGCCGCTCGTCCTCCGCGTACAGGATTTTCATAGGCGTCTCCTTTTTTATTGGGATTCTATCAGATCCCGGATGGTCTGCATGGTCAAATCCGTGGAGGCGATCTCGTCCGCGCACCGCTTCAGCTCCTGGGTAATCAGCGACGCGTTTGGAATGGTTTTTTTGTATTTCATCTGGTGTTCCAGGCTGGCCCAGCAGTCCATGGCGATGGTGCGCAGCTGGATCTCCACCGCCACAGTGGAGAAGTCGGGGTGCTCCACCGGCATACGCAGGAGGACGTGCAGGCTGCGGTAGCCGTTGGGCTTGGGGTTGGAGATGTAGTCCTTGACCTGTGCCACCTCCCATTTGTCCGAGCGTTCCAGCCGGGCCAGGATGGCGTACACGTCGCCGATGAAGTGGGTGACGACGCGGGCGCCCACAAGGTCGGAAAGCTGGGTCAGGCCGGTTTTGGCATCCTCAGAAAGGCCCTGTTTTTTCAGCTTGGCCCGGAGGCTGCCGGCGCTTTTGATTCTGCTCAATGTATGTTCCGCCGGAGAGTGTCCGGCCTCCTGGGCCAACTGGGTCAGGATAGCGCTGATTTCCCCGTTGAGCCGGGCCTCCAGGCCGGTCAGCAGTGGGGCATACTCCCCGTAAAACTCCAAGTCAGTTTTGTCCATACCGTCCCCTCGCTTTATGTTGAGATACTGAAATCATACACCAGAGACATGAACAGCCTGTGAACAAAACCTGTAAAAATAAAAATAGGGGACCTCTAATAACTATGGCAAGAGCAGATGGAAAAAGATTTTGTCAGATGCCGCAGACATAGTTTTTAGGGAAGGACTGATTCAATCGGCAAGAGCGGATGGCGAGAAATTTTACGACAAAAGAAGGCGTTGAAGCGCTGTGTGAATGGCCAATTCCTCTTTCGCGCAA
>JAJPXI010000171.1:20672-21160 GCA_021205585.1 Oscillospiraceae bacterium | reverse complement strand
GCAAAATTTCTCGCCATCCGCTCTTGCCGATTTAATCAGTCCTTCCTTAGATTTCGCGGTCATGCCGTCGAAGGCGGCATATGGCCAATGATACCCCGTTCGCTTCGCGAATGTGGTATCATACAAAAATCAGCAGTTTTGCACAGAACCACAGGCAAATTCCCTTTCGGGGCGCGTCAACAGCGAGGAGTTTATCACATGACGGCAAGAAAAATTCTGGAGGACTACTGTAAGGAGCAGGAAGCCCTCTGCGTGGAAAACGACAGCATCAGCAGGGATCTGTTTCAGGAGTTCGGGGTCAAGGTCGGGCTTCGGGACGAGAACGGGAAAGGCGTTCTGACTGGGCTGACCAACATCTCCGAGGTTCGGGCCTTTGAATACCGGGACGGGGGGAAATTTCCCTGCCGGGGGCAGCTCTCTTACCGGGGATACGACGTGAAGGATTTAATCCGGGGGAGCGAGGGGGAGCGGTTCGCCTTTGAGGAGGC
>JAJPXI010000171.1:0-20662 GCA_021205585.1 Oscillospiraceae bacterium | reverse complement strand
CCCCCCACCCCCGCCCCCCGCCGCTCGCCCCCCCCCCCGGGGCCCCCGCGGCCAGCGGTTCGCCGTTGCGCAGGCCGCGTTCCTGCTTTTGTTTGGGGAGCTGCCTGCGGAGGGGACGCTGGAGGAGTTTTGCAAAATGCTGTCCAAAAGCCGATCCGTGCCCACAAATTTCACCCGGGACGTCATCATGAAAGCCCCCAGCCGGGACGTGATGAACTCCATGACCAAAAGCGTCCTGACCCTGGCGTCCTACGACCGCCGGGCGGCGGATTTGAGCGTGGACAACGTGCTGCGGCAGTGCCTGCAGCTCATCAGCATTTTCCCCATGCTGGCGGTTTACGGCTACCACGCCTATAACCACTACGAACGGGACGGGAGCATGTACATCCACCGCCCGGAGCCCCGGCTCTCCATCGCGGAAAACTTCCTGCGCCTGCTGCGCCCGGATATGCGCTACACGGCGCTGGAGGCCAGGGTGCTGGACGTGGCCCTGCTGCTCCACGCGGAGCACGGCGGGGGCAACAACTCCACCTTCACCACCCGGGTGGTGACCTCCTCCGGCTCGGACACCTATTCGGCGATGGCGGCGGCGCTGTGCTCCCTGAAAGGCAGGCGGCACGGCGGGGCCAACATCATGGTCATGGAGATGATGGCGGACATCAAGTCCCATGTGGGGGACTGGAAGGACGAGGAGGAGGTCGGGCACTATCTGCGGAAGATATTGAACAAGGAGGCGTTCGACCACAAGGGCCTCATCTACGGAATGGGTCACGCAGTATACTCCCTGTCCGACCCCAGGGAAGAAATTTTTAAGGGCTTTGTGGAAAAGCTGGCGGCGGAGAAGGGCCGGGAACGGGATTTGGCGCTTTACAACAATATTGAAAAGGCCGCCCCAAAGCTGATTGCCGAGGAGCGGAAAATCTATAAGGGCGTCAGCCCCAACGTGGATTTTTACAGCGGGTTTGTCTACGATATGCTGGGGATTCCCCAGGAACTGTACACGCCCCTGTTCGCCGTGGCGCGAATCGCGGGGTGGAGCGCCCACAGGATTGAGGAGCTGGTGTCCACCAACAGGATTATCCGCCCGGCCTACAAGAGCCTGGCGAGGGAACGGCGGTACGCGGCCAGGGACGAGCGGGAACAGGAGGAGCCATGAAAATCACAAGCCACAGGGCGGAAGCTTTTTTCCTTGACAACTTTAACATCGACAGGGTTTTTGACACCATCGAGCGGACGGATTACCTGGTTTTGTACTACATCAAAAGCTGCGCGGAGCAGGACGGCCGGGACGACCGGGTCTACCTGTCCGAGCTGGCGGAGGCGATGAACCTGAAAATCCCGGAGCTGTCCAGGAAAATGGAAGGCCTGCAAAACAGGGGATATGTGCGCTGGCAGACCGACTACCAGGAGGGGCGAACCTATGTGGAGCTGACCAGCAAGGCGGTGGAGCTGATGCTGGCCGAGCGGCAGAGGATGCGGGACTGCTACGAACGAATCCAAGAGGAAATCGGCCCGGAGGAGGTGGAGCGGACAATCCGCACCATGCGGAAAATCACGCAGATCCTCAGCGACACGGGAACGGGGGCCTGATTCCCAAGGAAAAGAACAATTCTGGACAGCCGAAAAGCGCGGATGTCCAGAATTTTTTGCAGGATATAATCTTCACCGCCCCGTCCGCTCTACGCGGCGGAGGTTCAGGCGGAACCGAAGCGGGCCGTCAGGCCCTCCTGCAAAACCTGGGAGCAGTTGATCCCGCGCTTGTCCGCAAGATCGGCCATCCATGCGGAAAGGGACAAGACGTCAATCCTGGCATTTCGCATGTACGGCTTCGGTATTAACCGATAAACATGGCGTCTCCAAATGAGAAAAATCGGTATTTTTCCTGAATGGCAATCCGGTAGGCGTTCAGTACCTGTTCCCGGCCGGCCAGGGCGGAGACCAGCATGATGAGGGTGGACTCCGGCAGGTGGAAGTTGGTAATCAGGCAGTCCGTGGCCTTGAAGCGGTAGCCGGGGTAGATGAAGATGTCGGTCCAGCCGGAGCAGGGCTTTAATGTGCCGTCTTCCGAAGCCCAGGCTTCGAGGGTGCGGCAGGAGGTGGTGCCCACGCAGACGACCCGCCCGCCCGCCTGCCGGGTGCGGTTGATGGCTTCAGCGGTTTCGGCGGGGATGGTGCAAAATTCGCTGTGCATTTCATGATCTGTAATGTCCTCTGCCTTGACAGGTCGGAAGGTGCCCAGGCCCACGTGGAGGGTGATGAAGTGCACCTGTACCCCCATGGCGCGAATTTGCTCCAGCAGCTCCGGGGTGAAGTGCAGGCCCGCCGTGGGAGCGGCGGCGGAGCCGGGCTCCCTGGAGTAGACCGTCTGATACCGCTCCCCGTCTTCCAGCTCTTCCCTGATGTAGGGGGGCAGGGGCATTTTGCCCAGGCGCTCCAGCAGTTCCAGGAAGATGCCCTCGTACTCAAAGCGAATCAGTCGGCTGCCGCCCTCCCGCACCTCCAGCACCTGGGCCTGCAGCGCCCCGCCGCCAAAGCTGAGACGGGCGCCGGGGCGCACCTTTCGGCCTGGGCGCACCAGGCATTCCCACTGTTTGTCCCCCCTGTCGCGCAGCAGCACCAGCTCCACCGCGCCGCCCCCAGGCTCCCGACGGCCAAGCAGCCGGGCGGGCAGCACCCGGGAGTCGTTCAAAACCAGGCAGTCCCCCGGACGCAGCAGGGAGGGCAGCTCGTAAAAATGCCGGTGCGCCACCGCCCCGGTGCGCCTGTCCAGGGTCAGCAGCCGGGAGGCGTCCCGCCGGGGCAGGGGGGTCTGGGCAATCAGCTCCGGGGGCAGTTCAAAATAAAAGTCGGATGTTTTCATAAAGTCCTCTTTTCGCAATACAAAGAAAATTTTATCGGGGCGCGGGGAGGGGCCGTCCGGCGTTGCCGCAGTTTGTACGAAAAAAATAAAAAAACCGCTTTGTTTTTCTATATTCTTTCCGATGTTCAATTTGACAGCGCGCTGAAAAAATGGTAGTATATAAAAAGCGGAATTTTGCCGGGCCGCCTGACGGCCCGGCCGCAAATAAGTATAAAGCCTTTTCGCGCCGATTGCAACCGCGGATTTGAAGCGGCACACAGGAAACCGGGCGGGGAAAGGCCCATAAAATAGAGTGAGCAGGAGGAACGGATATGGAGAAATTTCAGGTAGGCGTCATCGGCGGAACGGGCATGGTGGGGCAGCGGTTTGTCAGCCTGATGGAGAACCACCCCTGGTTTGAGTTGAAGGTCATCGCCGCCAGCGCCCGCAGCGCGGGAAAACGCTATGAGGACGCCGCCGGCCCCCGCTGGGCGCTGGAGACGCCCATGCCGGAGCGGGCCAAGGACATCGTGGTCATGGACGCCGCCGGGGACATTGAGAAAATCGCGGCCCAGGTGGACTTTGTGTTCTGCGCCGTGGACATGAAAAAAGAGGAGATTCTGGCGCTGGAGGAGGCCTACGCGAAACAGGAGTGCCCGGTGGTGTCCAACAACTCGGCCAACCGCTGGACCCCGGACGTGCCCATGGTCATCCCGGAGATTAACCCGGAGCACCTCCAGGTCATCCCCGCCCAGCGCAAACGGTTGGGAACCCGGCGGGGCTTTATCGCCGTCAAGTCCAACTGTTCCATCCAGAGCTACGTCCCCGCCCTGACCCCCCTGCGGCAGTTCGGGCTGGAAAAGGTGCTGGTGTGTACCTACCAGGCCATCTCCGGCGCGGGGAAAACCTTTCAAACCTGGCCGGAGATGGTGGATAACCTGATTCCCTACATCGGCGGCGAGGAGGAAAAGAGCGAGCAGGAGCCCCTGCGGGTCTGGGGCAGGGTGGAAAACGGCGCGGTCGTCCCGGCCCAGACCCCGTCGATTACGGCCCAGTGCCTGCGGGTGCCCGTGTCCAACGGTCACACCGCCGCCGTGTTCGTCACCTTCACTCAAAAGCCCACCATGGAGCAGATGAAGCAGCTGTGGGCGCAGTACCGGGGCGCAGCCCAGGAGAAAAACCTGCCCACCGCCCCCAAACAGTTTCTGCACTACTTTGAAGAACCCGACCGGCCCCAGTCCAGGCTGGACCGGGGGCTGGAGGGGGGCATGGCGGTGTCCGTTGGCCGCCTGCGCCCCGACACCCAGTACGACTATAAATTCGTCTCCCTTTCCCACAACACCCTCCGGGGCGCGGCCGGCGGCGGCGTTTTGCTGGCGGAGCTGCTCTGCGCCGAGGGATATATCGACCATCGAATTTGATATAGGAGGTATATGATGAGAGAACCTGTATTTACCGGGGCCTGCCCCGCCATCGTCACCCCTTTTGACGACGCCGGATCTGTGGACTACGACGCCTTTGACCGCCTGCTGGACGCGCAGATTGCCGCCGGGGTGGACGCCATCTGCGTCTGCGGCACCACGGGGGAGTCCGCCACCATGTCCATCCGGGAGCATATCGCCGTGGTGGAGCACTGCGTGAAGAAGGTGGCCGGCCGGGTGAAGGTCATCGCCGGCACCGGCAGCAACGACACCTCCGCCGCCGTCTACCTGTCCCAGCACGCCCAGGACTCCGGCGCGGACGCGCTGCTGCTGGTGACGCCCTATTACAACAAGGCCAGCCAGACGGGGCTTGTAAAGCACTACGAGTATGTGGCCGACCGGGTGGATCTGCCCATCATCCTCTACAACGTGCCCTCCCGCACCGGCCTGTCCTTCCAGGCGGAAACCTATCGGATTCTGGCCCAGAACCCCCAGATCAACGGGGTCAAGGAGGCCAGTGGAAATTTCTCCCTGATTTCCAACACCCGCCGGCTGTGCGGGGACGATTTCTACATCTGGTCCGGCAATGACGATCAGGTGGTGCCCATGATGAGCCTTGGGGCCAAGGGGGTCATCTCCGTGGTGTGCAACATCATGCCGGAGCTGATGGTGGAGATGTCCCACGCCTGCCTGGCGGGAGAGTTTGAAAAGGCCGCCCGGCTGCAGATTGACTACACCGAGTTTATCGACGCGCTGTTCATCGAGGTCAACCCCATCCCCATCAAGTGCGCCATGAACCTGGCCGGTATCCATGTTGGCCCCCTGCGCCTGCCCCTGTGTGAGATGTCCGAGGGCAATCTGGAAAAGCTGAAGGCCGCCATGGAGCGGGTGGGACTGCTCAAGTAAAAATTAGGGAAGGACTGATTAAATCGACAAGAGCGGATGGCGAGAACTTTTGCGACAAAAGAAGGCGCAAAAGTGCAGGCATACTTTGTGTATGTCAAACTTTTGCAACGCACTTTTGGCGGAAAAGTTCCGCCAGCCGCCGCAGGCGCATTTAATCAGTGCTTCCTTAGAAACAAAGGAATTTACGCAAATGATACAGATTGTAATTTCCGGCTGCAACGGCCATATGGGGCGCGTGGTGGAGGAAATCTGCGCGGCCGACGCTCAGGTGAACGTCGCCGCCGGGTTCGACGTGCTGGGGACGGGAGAGCGGGCTTTCCCCGTGTACAGCGCCCCGGAGCAGTACGGGGGGGCGGCGGACGTGGTCATCGACTTTTCCCACCCCTCCGCCCTGACGGGGCTGCTGCGCTTCTGCAAAGCCCGCCGGGCCGCCGCCGTGCTGGCCACCACCGGCTACTCCCAGGAACAGCTGAAGGAAATCGACCGGGCGGCGGAGGAAATCCCCATTTTCCGCTCGGCCAATATGTCTTTGGGCGTCAACGTGCTGCTGGAGCTAATCAAAAAGGCCGCCCCTATTTTAGAGGGGTTTGATATCGAGATTGTGGAGCGCCACCACAACCGGAAGGTGGACGCCCCCAGCGGCACCGCCCTGATGCTGGCCGATGCCGCCGCCTCCGCCGTCCCCTATAAAGCGGAGTACGTCTATCAGCGCAGCAACGTGCGCCAGCCCAGGGGCGCGGGGGAAATCGGCATTTCCTCCGTCCGGGGCGGCACCATCGTGGGAGACCACGAGGTTATCTTCTGCGGCCGGGACGAGGTGATCGAGCTGCACCACCACGCCGCCTCCCGCGAAATTTTCGCCACCGGCGCGGTAAAAGCCGCGAAATTCCTTGTAGGGAAAGCAAACGGCCTTTACAGCATGGCCGACCTGGTGTCCCAGGCCGCCGGGCCAGAGGAATAGTCATACTGAAATCTGATTAAAACAAGATATAAAAAAGTTCAGATTAAACGGGCTGCCCCAAACCTGCGTTCTGGTTTGGGACAGCCCGCTTTCCTTTGCGGTTCATACTGAGTCTTCATAAAAAGCGGATGACAGGCCGGTGCGTTTTGGCAGGGCTGCCATTTATGCAATCGTTTTATCGTCCGCTCCTTTTGGCGTAAGCAGTTCAAACGCCGCCTGACGGTTGATGTTCGGGCGTTTCACTCCAGTTCTCCCTGTTCCTCCAGCTCCTTCAGCAGCTGCCTGTCCTCCTTGGAGGACAAATCCAGCTTTTCATACATATCTGGACGACGTTGGCGGGTGCGCAGGAGGGACTGCTTGCGCCGCCATTTCCGCACATTTTCATGGTGGCCGGACAGCAGCACCGGGGGGACGGCCAGGCCGTGCCACACCTCCGGGCGGGAGTACTGGGGGTACTCCAGCAGGCCGTTGAAGTGGCTCTCCTCCTGGTAGCAGGACGGGTCGGGCAGCACGCCGGGGACCATGCGGGCCACCGCGTCGGCTACGCACATGGCGGGCAGCTCCCCGCCGGTCAGCACAAAATCCCCCACGGACAGCTCCTCGTCCACGCATTCCTGGATAAACCGCTCGTCCACCCCCTCGTAGTGGCCGCAGACCAGGATCAGGTGGTCGTAGTCCCGGAGCAGCCGTTTGGCGTGGGACTGGTTAAAGGTTTGGCCGGCGGGGGAGAGGTAGATGGTGCGGCCGGGGCCGAAGCTGTCTACAATGTGCCGCCAGCAGCGGTACAGGGGGTCGGCCTGCATCACGGCCCCCCGGCCCCCGCCGTAGGGGTAGTCGTCCACCTGCTTTTGCCGGTTGACGGTGTAATCCCGGATCTGGTGGGCCTCGATGCGGATAAAGTCCCGCTCCTGGGCCCGGCCCAGGATGGACTCGTTCATCATGTCGCCCACCGTCTCGTCGAACAGGGTCATAATGTCGATGCGGTACATCACAAATCTTCCATTCCGTTCGGGACACGCAGGCGAATGTAGCCCTCTTCTACATTGGTTTCCGCCACAAACTCATCCACGGCGGGTACCATCAGCTCCTTCTTGCCCGCAGCTATTACATAAACGTCGCTGGCGGGGAGCGTCAGTACCTCGGCCAGTTCGCCCAGAACCTTGCCGCTGTCGGCGTCCCGCACCTCCAGGCCGATTAAATCGGCCTGGAAACAGTAGCCGTCCGGCATTTGAACCTGGCTGCGGTCAGCGCAGATTGCCTTGCCCTTCAGGGCGGCGGCGGTTTCCACGTCGTCCACGCCCTTCAGCTTTGCCAGCATCCTGTGCTTGTAGGGCCGCAGCTTCTCGATCGCGTAGGGCGCGCCGTCCACATACAGCGTGTCAAGCTGGTACAAATAATCCTTCGCCTCATGCCAGGGCGTAATTTTAACATCCCCATGGAGGCCGTGGGTACCGGTGATTTCCCCGGCCTCTAAAAATTGTCTGTCCATACAGCGCCTCCTGTCGCAAAAATTGCCGCAACAAAGGAAAACGGCGGGCTTGTCCCGCCGTTCAAGGGGCGATTTCCCCTCAGTCCTTGATTTCTACATTGACCCGCAGACCCTGGCGCTGGGCGGCGGAGCGCATGACCGAGCGGATGCTCTTTGCGATGCGGCCCTGGCGGCCGATGACCTTGCCCATATCATCGGAGTTGACCCGCACCTCCAGCGTCAGCTCATTGCCGCGCTGAAAGTCATCGATTCGCACGTCCTCCGGGTGGTCGACCAGGTTTTGGACAATGTAGGTGAGAAGTTCCTTCATGTCAGGCCTCCTTAAATGGCGCCGGCCTTTTTCAAAAGGGCCTTCACGGTTTCGGTGGGCTGGGCGCCGGTCTTGATCCAGGCCTGGGCGCGCTCGGCGTCCACGTTGATGGCGGCCGGGTTGACGCGGGGGTCATAAGTGCCGATTTCCTCGATGAAGCGCCCGTCCCGGGGATAGCGGGAGTCGGCGACGACGATACGATAGAAGGGGGACTTTTTCGCGCCCATGCGGCGCAGTCTGATTTTTACCATATTCCTTTCACCTCCATAAAAAGTCTTGGAAAGTATCCAAAGGGATACGAACCAACGGGTATTGCGCGGAAAATTAGCCGAAAGGGAATCCGCCCTTCATGCCCTTCATTTTGCCCATGCGGGCCATGCGCTTCATGCCCTTGCCGGACATCTGGCGGGTCATCTGCTGCATCATCTCAAACTGCTTGAGCAGCCGGTTCACGTCCACCACCTGGGTGCCGCTGCCCGCCGCGATGCGTTTTTTGCGGCTGCTGCCCAGGATGGAGGGGTTTTCCCGCTCCTCCGGGGTCATGGACAGGATAATGGCCTCGGTGCGGGTCAGGGCGGACTCGTCCACCGACGCGCCCTCCAGGGTCTTGCCGTTTACGCCGGGGAGCATCCCCATAATGTCGGACAGGGAGCCCATGCTTTTCAGCTGGACAAGCTGGTCGTAAAAGTCGGACAGGGTGAGCCGGTTTTTCCTCATTTTTTGTTCCAGCTCGGCGGCCTTTTTTTCGTCAAAGCTGGCCTCGGCCTTTTCAATCAGGGAGAGCACGTCCCCCATGCCCAAAATGCGGGAGGCCATGCGGTCGGGGTGGAACACCTCAACCTGATCCAGCTTTTCCCCCACGCCGGCGAATTTGATGGGCTTGCCTGTCACCGCCCGGATGGACAGGGCCGCGCCGCCCCGTGCGTCGCCGTCCAGCTTGGTCAGCATGACGCCGGTGATGTCCAGCGCGTCGTCAAAAGCCCTGGCCGCGTTGACTGCGTCCTGGCCAATCATGGCGTCCACAATCAGAAGGATTTCCGTGGGCTGGACGGCCCGCTTCATCACCTGAAGCTGCTCCATCAACTCCTGGTCCACGTGCAGGCGGCCCGCCGTGTCCAGAAAGACGATGTCGTTGCCGTGCTGTTTGGCGTGGGCGATGCCGGCTTGGGCGATTTCTACCGGGTCGCCCTGGCCCATCTGGAATACGGGGACGTCCAGCTGCTGGCCCACCACCTCCAGCTGGTGGATGGCGGCGGGGCGGAAGGTGTCGCAGGCCACCAGGAGGGGGCGCTTGCCCTGCTTTTTCATCAGCCCGGCCAGCTTTGCGCCGTTGGTGGTTTTGCCCGTCCCGTTCAGGCCCGTCAGCATGACCACCGTAGGCGGGGAGGAGGACACGGTCAGCTTGGACTCGCCGCCGCCCATCAGGGCGGTCAGCTCCTCGTTGACGATTTTCACGATCATCTGGGCAGGAGTCAGGCTCTCCAGCACGTCGCTGCCCACGGCCCGCTCCGTGACCTTGGCCACGAACTCCTTGACCACCTTGTAGTTGACGTCGGCCTCCAGCAGGGCCAGGCGGATTTCCCGCATGGCCTCCTTTACGTCGCCCTGAGTCAGGCGGCCCTTGCCCCGCAGGCGCTTAAAGGTGGCGGAGAGCTTTTCTGTCAGTCCTTCAAATGCCATCGCTTCACTCCTGCTTCATCTGTTCCACCGCCTGGGAGGCCTGGTCGAGCAGGGCCTCCAGGCGCGCGTCGTTCCAGTTCTGCTCGTTCAGCGCACGCATCTCCTTGATGGCCTGGGACGCCTGCGCCAGCTGGCCCTGCACGGCGTGGAACCGGCGGATGATGCCGGTTTTCTCCTCCACCTCGTCCATAACGCCCTCGGCCCGGACGATGACATCCCGTACCCCCTGGCGGCTGATGCCGTAATTTTCGGCGATTTCGGCCAGGGACAAATCCTCGTTGTAGTACAAATCGAAAAATTCCTGCTGACGAGGGGTCAGAAGCTCCCCATAGAAGTCGTAGAGCATGGTCATGCGATAAGCCTGGTTCTTCATGGGGCACCTCCGCAAGATATAGTGTAAAGCCCTTTGGCTTTACGCATATAACTATACACGATTTTCCCGCCCTTGTCAAGCCCTTTTTCCACAAAATATAGGGAAGCACTGATTAAATGCGTCTGCGGCGGCTGGCGGAACTTTTCCGCCAAAAGTGGCGTTGCAAAAGTTTGAAACCGCTCCAGCGCCGGACAGGCATCCGCCCGCCGTCTGCGCCTGAACAGCAAAAGCGTCCCTATGCAGGCAGGGAGCAGCTCCAGCAAAACCGGCAAAATCGCCCAGCCGCTCCAGAATCCCACGTCATACAGCAGTTCCTTCATCGCCTCCACAAAAGCCTCCTCCTTCCGGCAGATGGGCGTCTTTCCCGAAGTCGCTCCGATTTCATTCCGATTGCGTTTTCCTCCGCTGCGATACCCCTCCGGAAATCATTTTACAACAATTTTACATCCCTTAGATTTTAGATTTCACAAAAATGGTCTATCCTTTCCACACAGGAGGGTATCATAATGGAGGAACAACGCCAAAAAGCATCCATAATTTGCGGTATCGTAGACCTGGGCTCCAACACGGTTCGCCTTTCCGTCTATCGCTGTGAGAACGGCGCGGGCCATCTGCTGCTGCACAGAAAAACTGTGGCGGGCCTGGCCGGGTATATTGAAAAGGGCAAATTGCAGTCGGAGGGCGTGCAGGTGATCTGCCGTGTGCTGGCCGAATACCGGGATCTGCTGAACCACCTGGAGATTCAGCAGATGCATGTATTTGCCACCGCTTCCCTGCGCAACATTTCCAACACCCAGCAGGTGGTGGAGCAGATTGCCCAAAAAACCGGGGTGACGGTCGATGTAATCTCCGGAAAAACCGAGGCGGAGATGTCCTTCCGGGGGGCCATGCTGGGCCAGGCCCCGTCCAGCGGTCTGCTGGTGGATCTGGGCGGCGGCTCCACAGAGCTGCTGTGTTACCGGGATGGCGCCGTTTTATCGGCCAGCAGTCTCCCTATCGGATCACTGAACCTGTTTCATCAATATGTCTCCGCACTCCACCCCACCGACGCGGAGTGCAAGGCCATTCAGGCCCAGGTGCTGGAGCAGCTAAAGCGGGAGCACACCGCCGTACAGCCGGTGGAGCACATCTGCGGCGTGGGCGGAACCGTCCGGGCGGCGGCCAGAGTGGCCAATTATTTCTCCCGCCAGGATGAGGCCCGGCAAGTTCTGACGGCCAAGGAGTTAAGGCTGCTGCTGAAACGGCTGAAGCGGATGGAACGGGAAACCCTTCTCGGTATTCTAAAAGCCGCCCCGGAGCGCATCCATACCCTTGTCCCCGGCGTTTTGGTCTTAGATGTGATCTGCCAGATTTACGGCGCAAAGGACATCTCGGTCAGCGCCTGCGGCGTGCGGGAAGGCTATTTATATCAGAGAATATTGGAGGAGCGGTAACATGGACAGTCAGATCCACACAGTCTACACCCAGGACCGGGAGCTGTCCTGGCTGCGGTTTAACCAGCGGGTATTGGAGGAGGCCATGGACGAGAGCGTCCCGCTGATAGAGCGGCTGAAATTCGCCGCGATTTTTTCAGACAATCTGGACGAATTTTTTATGATCCGCGTCGGTTCCCTTCACGACATGAGCCTGCTCAAGCAGACCCATATTGACAATAAAACGGGGAAGACCCCGTCGGAGCAGCTGGCCGACATTTTTCAGGCACTGATTCCCCTCTATGAACAGCGGGATCGGGTGCTCAGGGAGCTGGAGACCCGGTGCCGGGCCTGCAACATCTGCCGCCTGGGCTTCGACGAGCTGGACGAGCGGGCAAAGAAACAGGTTCTATACTGGTTTGAAAGCGAGGCGCGGGCCATTCTGTCCCCCCAAATCGTAGATCTGCACAACCCCTTTCCCCACCTTCCCAACAAGGGGCTGAACATCATCCTGTCCCTGAAGCGGGACGGAAAAACGCTGCTGGGTATTCTGCCCGTGCCGGACTCCCTGCCGCCATTTCTGCGCCTGGCGGAGGGGGGAATTCACTATATTTTGACTCAGGATGTGCTGTTGGCGCTGGCCGACCAGGTGTTTGACCAGTACACCGTTGAGGAAAAGGCCATCGTCTGCGTGACCCGCAATGCCGACATCGCCCCGGAAGATGAGGCCTACGATGTGGAGATGGATTTTCGCCAGCATATGCGCAAAATCGTGAAAAAACGCACCCGTTTGGCCCCTGTCCGGCTGGAGGTTCAGGGTCAGCTTGCGGAAAAAACCGTCCAGGATCTCTGCCGTCGGCTTTCTCTTGCACCGGAGCAGGTGTTTAATACGGAATTTCCCATCCACCTGAATTATCTGTTCTCCCTGGGCGACCTGCTGCCAAAGGAGAGCGTGGCCGCCCTGTGCGACCCGCCGTATACCCCCCGCTTTTCCCCCGCCCTGGCAAAGCCCGAGCGGATTCTCCCCCAGCTGGAGCGGCAGGACATTTTGCTGTTCTACCCCTATGAGTCGATGGAGCCCTTTCTGCGGCTGCTGACGGAGTCCGCGGCCGACCCCGGCGTGTTGTCCATTAAAATCACAATCTACCGCCTGGCCGCACGCTCCCGACTGGCGGAGGCCCTGTGCGCCGCGGCGGAAAACGGCAAGCAGGTGGTGGTTCTGATGGAGCTTCGCGCCCGCTTTGACGAGCAAAATAACATCCAATGGGCAGAGCGGCTGGAGGAGGCCGGCTGCACCATTTTATACGGCTTTGAGGGGATCAAGGTACACTCCAAGGTCTGCCTGATCACCCGGCGGGAGCACGGAAAAATTCGATATTACACCCAGGTGGGCACGGGAAATTACAACGAAAAGACGGCCCGGCAGTACACAGACCTGTGTCTGATTACGGCCAATCAGGCAATTGGAGCGGACGCGGCCCTTTTGTTTCAGAATATGGCCACCGGAAATCTGAACGGGAGCTACCGCCGCCTGCTGGTCTCCCCCTTTGCCCTCCGGAACCGGGTGTGCGCCTGCATCGACAGGGAAATCGAAAAGGGCGAGGACGGGTACATTTTTCTAAAGCTGAACTCTCTGACCGACCGGACGATGATCGACAAGCTGGCCCAGGCCTCTCAGGCCGGCGTGGAGGTGGTCATGAATATTCGGGGCATCTGCTGTCTGCTGCCCGGAATTCAGGGCCTGACAGACCATATCCGGGTCTTCTCCATTGTGGGCCGCTATCTGGAGCACAGCCGAATCTACTGCTTTGGCCGGGACGGGGACGCACAGCTCTACATCTCCTCCGCCGATTTTATGACCCGAAATACAGAGCGCCGGGTGGAGGTGGCCTGTCCCGTACTGGACGGCAGAGCGCGGGCGCGGGTGTTCCACATCATCCGGCAGCTGCAAAAGGACAATGTAAAGGCCAGAGAACTAGGGCCGGACGGCACCTGGCGGCGCAAAAAGGACGCCGGTCCGCCGTTCCACTGCCAGCAGGCGTTCCAACTGGAGGAATACCGGATCGAGCGGCCTCAAAAGCCCCTGGGGAACACCCTGCCCGGCTGGATTTTCTCCCGGTTTTTCGGCATATTCAGGAGGAGAAGAGAATGAAAACACTGCTGAGCAAAAAAGGCTTCATCTGCGATATGGACGGGGTGATTTACCACGGAAACCGCCTGCTTCCCGGAGTGCCGGAATTTTTCGACTGGCTGAAGAGGAACAAGAAAAAGTTTCTGTTCCTGACCAACTCCGGGCAGTACACCCCCCGGGAACTCCAGCAAAAACTGGGACGCATGGGTCTGGAGGTGGAGGAGTCCAATTTTTACACCAGCGCCCTGGCCACCGCCTACTTTCTCAACAGCCAGGCCCCCCGGTGCAGCGCCTATGTGATGGGTGAACACGGCATTCTGAACGCCCTTTACGATATGGGGATTACCTATAACGATGTCAACCCGGACTATGTGGTGGTGGGCGAATCCAGCGCCTACAATTTAGAGATGATCACCAAGGCCATCCGTCTGGTACAGGCCGGCGCCAAGCTGATTGGCACCAATTCCGACCTGACCGGGCCCACCGAGTGTGGCATTGCCCCGGCCTGCCGCGCTCTTCTGGCCCCCATCGAACTGGCCACCGGCAAGCGGGCCTATTATGTGGGCAAGCCCAACCCCCTGATGATGCGCAACGGCTTACAGCTGCTGGGTGTCCACTCGGCGGAGGCGGCAATCATAGGCGACCGGATGGACACCGACATCATTGCGGGGATTGAAACCGGCCTGGACACCGTGCTTGTGCTCTCCGGCGTCACCTCCCGCAGCGAGTGCCGGGACTTCCCTTACCAGCCCCGGCTGATTTTAAACGGCGTGGGGGAGATACCGGCAGCTGCAGAACAGGAACACCCCTTGGACACTTGAACGCCGGCATAATGACGAAACATTTTTTCCGTTGGCGTAATGTGCAAAAGTTAATGCGTATTAGGTGGCAGAAAACGTCAGCTAATACACATTGGCTCGTATCGGCAAATTGCCCAATAGAATCTTGCCGCAGTGTGTCATGTGTATCAAAAGATGGAATTGTGCTTTTACAAACAGGCATTGCGATTTGTCCGGTGTCCCGCTAATTTTGTGCGCTATGGACTTTTGTAGAAGCCCTTGACACGGAAAAAGCGAAATGGTAAACTATCAATATAAGAGAGCCTCTAAAAACTATGTCTGCGGCAGATGACAAAATCTTTTGTCATCTGCTCTTTCCATAGTTATTAGAGGTCCCCTATAGATTGGAGCATCATTATGAACAAAAACAACTCGCGCTCTTGCCGACTGAATCAGCGCTTCCCTAAGCGTAGTAATTGATCAGGCAGCCGGACAGGATGATGTCCCGCTCCTCTCTTGTTAAACCGGGGAGGGTCAGGGTAACGCTCCGGGAGGCGTCCCCCTGGAGCAGGGTGGCATCCACGCTCTCCCCGTCCCCCTGGAGCAGGGCGCGGATGCCGGGGACGTACAGCCGGTCGCCGGGCTGGAGGTTCAGTTCCTCAATGCCGGGGACGACGAAGGGCAGCATCCCCCAGTTGACCACGTTGGAGCGGTAGCGCTTGGTGGCGAACTCCCGCACCAGGTTGGCGCAGCCCCCCAGCACCCGCTGGCAGGAGGCGGCCTGCTCCCTGGCGGAGCCGTCCCCCGGCTTCAGGGCCATCACGGCGGAACCGAGGCCGGTGGAGGCGGCGTCATACCCGCCCAGGGCGGCCAGGACGGCGGGGTCGGCGGGGTTTTCCCGCCGCAGCCGCTCCAGGGCCAGAACCTGCTTGGCCCGGCCTACATAGGCGGGATCCTTGCGGGACAGGGCGAACTCGGCCAGCCGCAGGGGGTTGGAGCGGTAGGAGGAGGTCTCCCCGGAGGGAATCAGCTCGTCGGTGGTGGTTACGCTGTCGTAAATGGCGCTGGCCACCGTCAGCAGCAGGTTTTCCGGCAGGGGAATCTGCCGGGGCCAGTCGGCGATGTTGGGGCCGTAAATCAGGGGCTGCTCCGGCTGGGGCCTGCCCACTCCCCGGTAGACCCGGGCCTGATAGGGCCGGTCGTCGTAGTCGAACAGCTCGTCCGGGTCGTCCTCCGGGGGACAGGGCAGCTGGTCGGCCCCGGTCAGCAGCCCGCCGTTGACGGCGGTGGCGGCGATGGAGCGGGCGTCCATCAATGCCACATAGGACAGTTGGCCCTCTCCCGGCTTGGAGCCCTCCCGATTTGGGAAATTGCGGGTGGAATGGCGGATGGAGAAGGCCCCGTTTGCCGGAGTGTCCCCCGCGCCGAAGCAGGGGCCGCAGAAGCAGGAGCGCCAGTCCACCCCGGCCAGCATGGCCTGGGAGACGTAGCCCTGCTGGGTCAGGGCGTTGAGGATGGGCATACTCCCGGCGTAGAAGGACAGACGGAATGCGTCGCTGCCCACCACATGGCCGTCAAGAATCTGGCAGGCCCGCTTGAGATTTTGATAGGTGCCGCCGGAACAGCCGGCGATGACCCCCTGGTCTACGCGCAGCCGCCCGTTTTGCAGCTTGTCCGTCAGGGAGCCGGGCAGGGTTTTCACTCCCAGCTGCTCCACCGCGTCCTTTTCCACCTGATGGAGCAAATCCGCGGCGTTGGCGTTAAATTCCTCGATGGTGTACGCGTTGGAGGGGTGGAAGGGCAGAGCAATCATGGGTCGGACGGCGTCCAGGTTCACCTCGATGACCCCGTCGTACAGCGCGCCGTCGGCGGGGGAGAGGGGCTTGTAATCCGCCTTGCGGCCCAGCCGAGCCAGGGCCTGCCGGGTGCGCTCGTCGGTCTGCCAGACCGAGGACAGGCAGGAGGTCTCGGTGGTCATCACATCAATGCCGCAGCGGTAGTCCATGGACAGGGCATCCAGGCCGGGGCCGAAGAACTCCATCACGGCGTTTTTCACCGTCCCCTCCCGGAAGGTGCCGCCCACCAGCGCCAGGGCCACGTCCTGGGGGCCCACGCCGGGCCGGGGCTTGCCGGTCAGGTAGATGGCGATGACCCTGGGGTAGGCCACGTTATACGTCTTGCCCAGCAGCTGCCGGGCCAGCTCCGGGCCGCCCTCGCCCACGCCCATGCAGCCGTAGGCCCCGTAGCGGGTGTGGGAGTCCGAGCCGAGGATCATCCGGCCGGAGGCAGCGTAGCGCTCACGCATATAGGAGTGGATGACCGCCTGGTGGGGCGGGACAAATTCGCCGCCGTATTTTTTCGCGGCGGACAGGCCGAATATATGGTCGTCCTCGTTGATGGTGCCGCCCACGGCGCACAGGGTATTGTGGCAGTTGGTCATCACATAGGGCAGGGGGAACTCCGTCAGCCCGGAGGCCCGGGCGGTCTGGATAATCCCCACATATGTAATGTCGTGGGAGACCAGCGCGTCAAAGCCCAGGGCCAGCTGGGACATATCGCCGGAGCGGTTGTGGGCCTGGAGGATGCGGTAGGCGATGGTGTTCTCCCGGCTGGCGTCCGGGGCGTCGGCGGGGGAGACAAAGCGGCCTCCCTTCCAGCACAGGGGTTGGGTGTGAATGGTGAGCATGGGGTTCCCTCCTGTTTTTTCTGATAAAAAAGAACCTTTTTATCCACATAAAGCGGCTGAAACTATTTTCCGCCGAAAAGAGCGCAGGAGCCGATTTCGAGCCTTGCGGCAGCTTTTTGGGGGGAAATACACCAGACGCTTCCATGCGCGGATTGAAAGGTTCGTTCCTTCTATAATAAAATACCATAATTACGGGGAAAAATCAATGCCTGACGGGAAAATTCTCGAAATTTTTGTTGACAAAGGGGAGCGGGTCCGGTATAATTAGTCAAGACTATCTCGGACGGGGCGATACGAAGGTCTTTCTTTTTGCCCAAATGTTAGCTTTGACTAATCATTGGTCTTGGTATCAGGAGGTTTTGTTATGGTATTTTTGATTTCCCTTATCCTGGCGGTGCTTCTGGCCGTGTTCTGCGGCGATTTCCTACGCCGCCATTCCAACTGGTTTTACCTCGGCACGGCGGTTGTGGCCCTGTTCGTAATCGTCTGCTCTTACAGCGGCCTGGTAAGCCAGTTCCCTAATTTTGTATATAACTGGATTTACCCCATCTTTTCCCGCAGCGCCCTGTCGGCGTCCATGTTTATCCTGGTGATGTACGCCGGGGCTGTGCCCAACGGCTCGGCGGCCATGAAAAAGCTGATGCCCGTCCGGGCCCAGCTGTCCATCATGGCCTCCATCCTGACCCTGGCCCACAACATCGTTTACGCCCGCACCTATTTCCGGGCGCTGTTCGTCAGCCCCGCCGCGCTAAGCTGGAATATGCTGGCCGCTTCCATCATCTCCCTGATTATGATTGCCATCATGCTCCCCCTGTTCGTCACCTCCTTCCCGGCGGTGCGCAGAAAGGTGAAACCTAAAAGCTGGAAAAAGCTCCAGCGGTTCGCCTACGGCTTTTATGGGCTGATGTACGTCCACGTCCTGCTGGTCTGTCTGCCCGGCCTGAAAAGCGGCCAGGCCAGCTACCTGTTCACCGTGGCCATTTACAGCGTCATCTTCCTGGGATACGCCGCCATGCGCGTGATGAAAGCCCTGGAGAAGAAAAAACTGCGCATTTACATAAAAAAATTGCCCGCGGCACTTGCGGCCTGTGCCTTTGTTGTGGTATGCTGTTTAAGCGGGGTGCAGGTCTATCAGGCCAGCGCCGCTTATGGCAGCGCCCTGGCGGACAGCCAGGAGGAGGACGCGGACGAGACGGACGGCGCGGAGGAGACGGACGAGCTGGAGAACAGCGACGACGGCGACAGCCAGTCCGAGGTTCTTCTGGCGGACGAGAGTGAAGACGAAACCGACGTCGACGGTGCTGACGAGACCGAGGACACCGCTAACACCGACGAGACAAGTGATGCCGGCGACAGCGCCGCCGCCGCAAGCATCGACAGCGGTTCGGACAGCGATTCCAGCAGTACCGACAACAGCGGCACCAGTTCCGACAGCAGCAGCTCCGGCAGCAGCAGCTCCGGCAGCAGCAGCACCGGCAGCAGTAGCTCCGGCAGCAGCAGCTCCGGCAGCACCAGCTCCGACAACAGCAGCTCCGGCAGCACTAGTTCCGACAGCTCCAACTCCAGCGGCAGTTCTGACAGCTCCAGCACCAACAGCACGGATACATCAACTGAAGAAGCCCAGACATCCTCCGCCGCAGAGGAGGAGACGACCACCACCGTATACAAGGATGGCACCTACACCGGCACCAGCACCAGCGGCTACGAAGGGGAGACCATCACCGTCACCCTGACCATCAGCAACGACACCCTGACGGCCTTTAGCGCCACCACCGACCAGCTGGACACCAGCTATTTTGACAGGGCGCTGAACTATGTGAAAAAGAAGCTGCTGGCCGACATCACCAGCACCAAGACCTGTTCCGGGGCGACCAAGAGTTCCAACGGGATTCTGGAGGCCACCCAGAACGCTTTAGCCCAGGCGAAAAACTGACGCAGGGTTTTCGCCGGAAGGGAAATCCGATATTGAGATGAAAACCATATGAAGCACATGAAAAAAATCCTTCCCCTGCTGCTGTGCGCCGCCCTGCTTTTGGGCGGCTGCGGCGGGGAGAGCCAGGACGATGGCGAAGGACAGGAAACCTCCGCCGCCGTCCAGGAGGACAGCGCGGCGCAGGAAAAGTACTCCGGCCAGGTGTTCGCCATGGACACCTATATGAGCCTTGACGTGTACAGCGACAGCCAGGAGACGGTGGATCGGGCCATCAGCCGCATTACCGAGATGGAAGCCCTGTTCTCCACCACAGACGAGGCCAGCGAAATCTACGCCGTCAACGCAGACGGAACCGGCACGGTTTCCGGGGACGTGGAGTATGTGCTCTCCCGCGCCCTGGAGCTGTGCGCGCTGACCGGCGGGGCCCTGGACATTTCCATCTACCCGGTGGTCCGGGCCTGGGGCTTCACCACCGGGGAGTACCGGATTCCCGGCGAGAGCGAGCTGGCCGCCCTGCTGGAGCGCGTGGACTACACCGCCGTTACCTTGGAGAACGGGGTGGTCACCCTGGGAGAGGACATGATGATCGACCTGGGCAGCGTGGTCAAGGGCTACACCGGCGACGCGCTGACGGAGCAGCTGGCCCAGGAGGGCGTGACCAGCGCCCTGCTCAACCTGGGGGGCAACGTGCAGGCCCTGGGGGCCAAGCCCGACGGCAGCCTGTGGCGGGTGGCCATCCAGGACCCCAACGACAGCGACGGGGTTTTGGGCGTGGTCAGCGTGGAGGACAAGGCGGTGGTGACTTCCGGCGGCTACGAGCGGTATTTTGAGGGTGCCGACGGGGAAATCTACTGGCACATCATCGACCCCGGCACCGGCGCGCCGGCGAAGAACGGCTTGGTTTCGGTGTCCATCATCGGGGACAGCGGCCTGTACTGCGACGCGCTCTCCACCGCCCTGTTCATCATGGGGGAGGAGCGGGCCGTCGCCTTCTGGCGGGAGCGGCGGGACTTTGAAATGGTTCTTGTGACCGACGACGGGCGGCTGCTGGTCAGCGCCGGTCTGGAAGACAGCTTCGAGTCGCTGGATACCTACCCCATGGAGATCATCGACCCGTAATACTGAAATCTGATTAAAACAAGACATTGAAAATGGCTTGTTTTAATAGCCGTCGCAACGGCGTAGATTTCGTATGAGACGCCTTTTGAAGCGTCAACCGCGCTTTTGCGCGGCTCTTATACGCTTCAAAAGTTCAGATTAAAATGTCCCATTTTAATCTGAAAGGAGTATTAGGACAGGTGAAACCGATGCTGAAAACCCGCACATGGATTTTTATTTTGGCGGCGGCCCTGCTGGCCTTCGGCCTGCTGGCCCTGTGGGTGTTCAGCAGGACGGCGGAGGGGACGATTGCCAACATCTATCAGGACGGGGAGTGTATCTACTCCATCGACCTGAGCGCCGTCACCGAGGGCTATGAGCTGACCATCGAGGACGAAAACGGCGTCAACGTCATCCGGGTGGAGCGGGGCCGCATCTGCGTGCTGGAGGCCGACTGTCCGGATCAGGTCTGCGTCCAGGCCGGCTGGCTGACCGACAGCGCCTCCCCCATCGTCTGCCTGCCCCACCGGTTGGTCATCCGCCTGGAGGATACGGCGGGGGCCGCGTCCGGGCTGGACATCGACTCGATTTCAAAATTAGGGGGGGCTGATATGTGACTGACGCGACTGACGCGGGCTGCCCGG